>JADLGH010000014.1 GCA_020849425.1 Candidatus Dadabacteria bacterium | reverse complement strand
GGTCCTCGTCGGGCCAGTAGTAGTATTCGTAAGGCTCTTCTTCTATTACGATCGGCGCCCCGCCGCCCCCGGGGACGGCCTGCGTTTCCTCGCCTCCTCCCTCTCCCTCGCTTTCCTGCGCAGTGGTCCCGAACGACAGTATGGCGGCAAGAAGAAGGGCAGCCAGCGCCGTATGAAAGAGACGGGTCGTTTCAGTCCCGGTAAACATGGAGGCTTAATTATACACCCGCGCGGTCTCCGAAAAAACGGTTTTCTTCGGGACGGCCGCCGGCCGGGCCTCACCGAATCGCGCGGGTTTTAATGCCCTCCCTTCCCCTATTATGTGATAGATTATTAAGCGGCATTAAAAGAATAAGGAGGTTTTTCATGAGTACTCGTTTTCTCACAGCGGCTTTCATGGCCGCAGCGCTCTACTTTTCGGGCGGCTTGACTCACACCGCAGGGGCGGAGGACGGGGTCACGTTCGTCCCCCAGGAATCCGAAATCGTATCCGCCGCCGCGGGCAAGAGCATTTCGGTAAAGAGCGCTTGTCCTTCCGGGAAGAGGCTCATCGGCGGGGGAGGAGAATGCATGGGCTATCTCAACACGCTGGGGAGCGCGGCCCTCACTATAAACGCCCCCCGGCCGGACGAGGGCGCGTGGCTGGTCGAGTGCACTAATCTCAACCGGAACCCGGGTGAGATTAGTGCCCGGGCCTGGGCCGTGTGCGCCGACGACGGCGTCTTTAAAAAATAACGATTCGTGCGCCCCGGAGGGCCATGGCCGGCCTCCCGGCGGGGCTCACTTCGAGGGGCCCGGTATCTTGAAGAATATCGTATAGAGGACGGGCACTACAACGAGCGTGAGCACCGTCGCCACGAGAAGCCCGAACATTATCGTCACGGCCATCGATACGAAGAACGCGTCCTGGAGGAGGGGTATCATGCCGAGGATGGTCGTCGCGGCGGCCATCATTACGGGGTTGAGCCTGCTCACCCCCGAATCGACTACTGACAGGTACTTGTCCTTCCCGGTTTTGATCTCGCTGTCTATCTGGTCTATGAGCACTATGGCGTTCTTGATGAGCATGCCCGAGAGGCTGAGGAGCCCGAGGAGCGCCATGAACCCGAACGGCTGCTTGAATATGAGGAGCCCGGCCGTAACGCCGATTATCGAAAGCGGGACCGTGAGCCATATAATGAGCGGCTGCCGTACGGAGTTAAAGAGGAAGACTACTACCAGCACCATCATTCCGAAGAATGTGGGCAGCTTCGTCGCGAGCCCCGCGTTCGCGCGGGCGGAGTCTTCGGCTTCGCCTCCCCATGCCATGTAGTACCCCGGCATTCCCTTGAGCGGAAGCATGTCGGCGTCCCTTATCGGTATGACGTCGTGTGCGAAATCCTTGAACGGGTCGTCTTCGGGGCCGAAGCTCTGCCCCGTGGTCTTTCCGACGTCCACGTTGAGCGCCTTTTCTATCCGGGGCTTGACACGCGCGAGGAGCTCGCTCGGGAGCTCTGTCCTCGGGTCGGCGTGTATCTTGATCATCGTCATGCGGTCGCGCCGCCCGATGTTGGCGTCTTCAGTCTCGGTGTCGAAGCCGGAAACCACCTGACCTATCGGTATCATCCTCCCGGCCGCCGGGCTCCAGACCTGGAGGCCCTGTATCGTATCCAGGTTCAGCCTTTCGTTCTCGGGGGCCCTCGCGATTATCGGAATCAGCTGGCCCTCGAACGTGGACTTGTCCCTGTAGACGCCGGTCGTCGTCCCGGAGAACGACTCTTCGAACGTTTTGGCGACGTCGGGCCTCGAAATGCCGAGCTGGCTCGCCTGGGCCTCTTCGAGCCGGGGCCTTACGACCTTGAGCTTCTCTCTCCATTCGTCCCTGACGGCCTTGGCCTGGGGGTCCGACCTCAGTATCTCCTTCACCGTCCCCGAAAGCTCCCGGAGCACCGTCCTGTCGGGGCCGTAAATCCTTAGCTGTATCTTTCCGCCTTCTCCCGGCCCGAGGAGGAACTTTCTCACGTTTACGACTGCGTTGGGGAGAAGGTTTTCGAGGTCGGTCTGGGCCTCGTTAATTACCTTGTCGATGACATTGTATTCCTCGACCGAGGCAAGTATCACGGCGAAGCTGGACGACGCCTTTCCCGGGACGTAAGTGAGAAGGAATCTCGGGTCGCCGCCGCCTATCTCGCTGGTTACGTCGGTTACGCCTTCTATGCCCTTTAAGTAATCTTCGGCCTTTTCGAGCTCCCTGGCGGTGTCCTGTATCCTGTATCCTTCGGGGAAGTAAAACTCTACGAAGAACTGCGCCCTCGTCGCGGTCGGGAAGAACATGGTCTTTACGAATCCGAATCCTATCAGCGACAGTATGAAAAGCCCGACTACGGCTCCTATGGTTATGTAGCGAAAATTTATTGCGGCGACGAGGAGTTTTTTGTAAGCCTGAAAGAACCTGCCGGCGTATGGGTCCCTGGCGGGCTCGTCGCCCTTCGCGCCCTTACTCTTGAGGAAGTACTTGCACATGAGGGGCGTTATCGTGACGGCAGTCACCCAGCTGAACATGAGAGATATCAGAATGACCTGGAAGAGGCTCCTGCAGTACTCCCCGGTGCTGTCCTTGGATGTGCCTATCGCTGCGAACGCCAGTACCGCCACGACGGTCGCGCCCAGAAGGGGCATGGATGTCTGTCCGACTATATCCCGGGCCGCCTTCACGGCGTCCTCTCCCTGCTCCATTTTTATCTTCATGCCGTCGACGACCACTATCGCGTTATCGACTAGCATGCCGAGGGCTATGATGAGGGCCCCGAGCGAAATCCTTTCGAGCGTGACGCTCCACATGCCCATGAAGACGAACGTGCCGCATATCGTGATGAAGAGGACGGCCCCTATGATAAGCCCGCTCCTGAGGCCCATCGCGAAAAGTAGCACGACCACGACTATGATGATCGCCTCTACGAGATTTATGACAAACCCGTTTATGGACTGCGTTACGGACTCGGACTGGAGCGATATTACTTCGAGCTCCATTCCGAGCGGGGCGAGCGGCTCGAGCTCCTTTATCTTCTCGTCTATCTGCTCTCCCATCGTGACGACGTTGCCGCCGAGCACCGTGGATATGGCGAGCCCTATCGCGGGCTTCCCGTTGTACCGGAGAATATTCCTGGGCGGGTCCTTGTAGCCTTTTCTGACGTCGGCAACGTCTCTCAGGTAGACGAGGCTGTCGCCCCCGCGGCTGCCGATCAGGAGATCGCCGAACTGGTCTACGGACGTGAACTCGCCCGTCGGGTTTACCGGGAAATATTCCTGCCCGACGTCTATCCTGCCCGCGTCGGCCGGCAGGTTCTTCGCCCTGAGCGTGTTGTATATATCGAACTGCGATATTTCGAGGGCGGCCATCTTCGTCCGCGACATCTCGACGTAAACGGCCTCGGGCTGCTCGCCGTAAAGGACTATCTTCTTGACGTCGTCCACTAAAAGGAGCTCGCGCTTTAAAAGGTCCGCATAGTCCTTGAGCTCGGCGTATGTGTATCCCTCGCCGGTGATCGCGAGGTAAACGCCGTACACGTCGCCGTAATCGTCGTTCACGAGCGACGGGCCCGCGCCGGGGGGAAGCTGCGACTGGTAGTCGTTTACCTTCCTTCTCAGCTCGTCCCAGACCTGCGGCAGGCTTTTCTTGTCGTACTCGTCCTTTATTACGGCCTTCACTGTCGAGAGGCCCCGGGAAGACGTCGATTCGACGCGTTTTAACTGGCCCAATTCCTGGACGGCCTTCTCGATTACGTTGGTGACCTCTTCCTCGACCTCGGCCGCCGTGGCGCCGGGGTAGGGGGTCAGGATTATGGCTTCCTTGATGGTGAATTCGGGGTCTTCCAGACGCGGCAGGCTGCGGAAGGACTGAAAGCCGAGGTAAATGCATACGATCGTGAGTGTGATCGTGATTACGCTTTTTTTGATAGAATATTCGGCTATGTTCATATCGAGGACCTTCTCGCGAAGGCGTCAGTCCATCAGTGTTACCTGCATTCCTTCCCTTAGCTGCGCAGTTCCGGATACGACGACCATATCGCCCGCCTTCAGTCCGCCGAGTATTTCTATGTCCCTCTCTCCCGTGACGGAGCCGACCTCGACCTTTCTCTTCTGCACGGTCCGGTCGTTCTGATCGACTACCCACACGTACTGATCCGGCCCGTCGCCGGGAACTACGGCTATTGCGGGGATAATGAAATATCCGCCGTTATTGTTCCCGTTCGTCTTCGCCTCGGCGTGCACCTGCGCGGTCATGCCCGGGAGCACCCTTATGGTTTCAGGCTGATCCATGCTGAGGGTCGCCCTGTAGGTTTGTGTGCGCGGGTCGGCCTGTGCGCTCACCTCCTTTACGGTGAGCGGGAATTCTTCGCCCGGCGCAGATCTGAACGTCGCGTACAGCCTGACCAGATCACCAATCTTGACCGAAGAGAGTATCTTTTCGGGGAGGTCTATGACTATTTCGACGACGGTAAGGTCCTGGAGGCTCAGGATGTTGTCGAACGGCCTCACTTCCTGGTAGTTCTGCACATACTTCGCCCCGACGTAGCCGCTGTAGGGGGCCTTGAGAGTCGTGTAATCGAGGTTGGCCCTGGCATAGTCGAGCCTGGCCCTGGCGGTGTCTCTCTTCGCCCTCCTGACGTCGAGGTCGGCGACCGCCACGGCGTCCCTTTCGTAAAGGTCCCTGTACCTGTTGTAGTCGGCTACCGCTTCGACGTACTGTGCGTACGCCTCGTCGTAGGCTATCTGGTAATCCCTCGGGTCGAGCCTGGCGAGGAGCTGGCCTTTTTTCACCTGGTCGCCCTCGTTTACGGGAAGCTCGACGAGCGGCCCCTGGACCCTGAAGGAAAGGTTCACCCTTTGAGAGCCCTGGACCTTGCCCGGAAAGCTCCTGCCTGTCCCTTGGTCCCCGCCGAGGGTTATCGTCTTTACGGGTCTTACGACCGGGACCTCCGGCGTGGATTCCTCTTCGCCCCCGCAGGCCGAAAGCGCCGCGAGGGCGGCAATGAACAGGACTGCGCACATTCCGGTAAGGTTTTTAGCGGCTCTCATATTTTATCCTCGTAACGTCCTTCATGGTTATCCCCGTGCCCGGCTCATTCCCCCCTGACGTCGGCGCCGGCCGTCTCGTAATACTGCTCCAGATTCCTGAAAAACTCCTCCCTGTCCTCGACCGTGGTGAAGAAATCGAACTTCCCCGAAGCCCTCTGGACGTTCATAAGGTCTATGAGGAAGTTGTAAACGGCGTTGGCCGCGTTGAGCTCGGCCGAGAGCGCGGCGTTCTGCGCGTCGAGGAGGTCGATTATGGACGCGACGCCCCGGGAGTAGGAGTCGGTGACTATGTCGAGATTTTTCTTCGCCGCGTCTGCCGCGTCGAGCGCAAAGCCTATGCTCGGATACGAAGCCCTCGCATTGTTGAGGGACGTTCTTATGCTCTCTTCGACCCTTTCGGACGTGGACTCTTTTTCGTAGGTGAGCCTCGAGAGCTCGCTCCTTGCCTTCCTGTAGTCGGCTATCTTCGCCCCCCCGGTGAACAGGGGGAACGAGGCCTGGAGCTGGATTACCCAGTCGGTATCGTCCGTTCTGGGCAGGTCGAGCGGGAACCCGGGGGGGAGGTCGATGCTGCTCCCTGCGCCGCCCTCGTAGACGAATTGCCGGAGCTCGCCGAAGGCGACTATCGTGGGCGACCAGAATGCCCGCCTCGTCGAGGTCAGAATCCTGTCCTGCGCTTCCATCTGCGAGTTTATCGCCTGTATCGCCGGGGACCGGACGAGGCCCCGGGAGACAACGAAGTCCATGAATATTCCGAATGCTTCCGGCGTGTTAAGATACTTCCTTAGCCGGGGGTCGCTCGCGAGGAGGGACGGATCGTCGAGCCCCGTCTCGACCGTCGTGAACGCCTCGCCCTGCGGCCTGTGGAGTAGCCTGTTGACCAGTATTTCCGTGTTCTTTCTCTGTGCCTCGGCGTTTACGACCTCTATCCTGTCGGACGATATCCGGCTTTCCCACCTGTATACCTCGGCCGGGCTCGCGACGCCGATGTCGCGCCTTATCCTGGCTATGCCGAGATTCGATTTGGAGAGCTTAAGATTTTCCTTTTGTATGTTCTCGATCGTTTTGGTCCTGAGGACGTTCAGGTATCCGATGGACGTCGCCGCTATTATGTCGAGCTCGATTTCGTCCCTCGTGAACTCCCTCGATTCCTGGATCCTCTTCTGGACGGTGAGGTTAGACCACGCCTTTTCGGAGTATATGAGCTGACGGAGGTTGCCGCCTACGCTGATGTCCCTTTGCGGCTGGGTCCCGAGGCTCGCCTCGGCCCTGTCCTTGTCTATGTATGTGTTGTCGACGAATATGTCGGACTGGGGCAGAAGCTGCGCCAGCGCCAGGCGGACGTCCTGGGCCCCGGCAGCCACGAACTCGCCGGCCGCCAGGAGGTCGAGGTTGACCTCGACCGACTCGCTCGCGGCCTGCTCCAGGGTGAGCTTCCTGCCGGCTTCGGCCGCCCGGTCGTTTACCAGGACGGCCTCGGTCAGGATGTCCCACGTGGGATTGAAGCCTACCGCACGGGCGGTAGCCATGTTGATAGACAGCGAGGAGCCGGCGTCGAACACGACGGGGAAATTGCCCGGGTCCTGTCCCAGGAGGATGCTCTGTACCACGAGGGCCACGCGCCTTGCCTCGCGCGTCGGGTTGAACGCCGGGGCGAGCCCCATGAGTGCCCCTTCGTCGACGCCGTTCTTCCCGGCCACGGAAAAGCTCGGCAGCTTTCTTTGCGCGATATCCTCGTAAAGCCGCTTCATTTCGGCCTGGCTGTAATCGAGGAGGGGGGTTACGAATACGGCCTCGGCGCCTGCGGGGATCGCGGCCGCAGTCGCGGCGGCGGAACCCGAGGCGGGGACGAGCTCTATCTCGATGCCGTTTGCCGCGGCGCTCCTCCTGAGGACCGTTTCGATACCGGGCGCGAGCTGCATTACCATGGGCATGTATATCACGGCGAGTCTTTCGAACCCCACGGCTTCCTTGAACGCGGCGAGGTCCCTGTCGAAGCTCGCCGTGCGGGAAATGTAGTAGAAGTTCCTTATGCCGCTTCCGCCGTCTTCACCGGGCGTCAGGCCGAGGAGGTTCGTGTCGATTACCCATGGGGCTATGACGGGCTTGGGAAAGCTGCTCCATCCGGATAGCTCGGTCGAGCTTATTATGCCGAGGGCGATTACTATATCGACGGAGGGGTCCGAGAGCAGCCTTCCGAGCGCGGCCCTTACGCCTTCGGCTGTCCAGTCCGCGGTGATTATCTTGCCCGGGGGGAAGCTTACTGTGAATTCGCCGGCCGTAAGGTCGTTTATTTCCTTCTCGTACTCGGCCAGCGTTTTCCGGTTTTTTTCGGAGGGGCCGTCGAACACGACGCCTATGTTCGCCCCGAGCGCCTTAGGAGCAGCCGCCGCCGAGAACGTCAATAATAGCGCGAGGAAATAACCCAGCAGTCTTATACGCGTTAGCGCCATATTCCTTCCGTCAGGTGCAATACAGCTCTCATTATACATGAGCAAATTTTTTAACTAAAGTGATGCGCGAACAAACCGGAATCGCCCGAAAACGGCGCGTGTAGCTGCATTCTCCCTGGAAGCGCTTATGATGTATAATTGAGGTAAATATTGCCCAAATCCCGCAATGGAGGAGAGAAAAATGACCGGAATAATGATCCGTATGATGTTCTTATCGTTCGCTTTATGTGCAGCCATGTTTTTACCGGGCCCGGACTCCCGCGCCCAGAGCACCCCGGGCGGGAGCTATAAGGACACGTGCCGGCAGATATCCGTCGTCGGGGGGAATCTCATCGCCCAGTGTCAAAAGGCGGACGGAAGCTGGCACAGCTCCAAGCTCCAGTATCACGACTGCTCGGGCGATATCCGGAACGACAACGGGACCCTCAAATGCAAGCACTCGTCCATAAATCCCGGCAAGGTTCCTTCGGGCACCTACAAGAACTCCTGCCGCGACATACGCACCGACGGGAACAAGCTGAAGGCCCAGTGCAAGAAGAAAAACGGGGTCTGGAACAATACGAACATCAACTATAAGAAATGTTCGGGCGATATCTGGAACGACAACGGCGATCTCGCCTGTAAAGGGTCGGGCTCGGGAGGAAGCGTCCCGCGCGGGAGCTACAAGAACAGCTGCACCGACTATTACACCGAGGGGAGCCGTCTGTACGCGAGCTGCAAGAAAAAGAACGGGGGCCGGCGCGACACGTCGATCAATTACAGGAACTGTAACAAGGACATATGGAACGATAACGGAGAGCTCGCCTGCGGCGGCGGGGGCGGAAGCGGCTCCTTACCCAAGGGAAGCTACAAGGACAGCTGCAAGAATATGTACGTCGAGGGGAACGTGCTCGAAGCCGATTGTCTCAACCGTAACGGGAAATACTCGCACACGAGCATAAAGTACAAGAACTGCAAAAAGGGCGTCTACAACGATAGGGGCCAGCTCAGGTGTAATTAGCGGGAAATGTCGGGGGAGGGGGCGACATGCTCCCTCCTTCCTTCCTTTTCGCCCCGGGTTACGAGGTCTTTGAGCGTAAGGTCGCCGAGCGCCTCGTTCACGGCGTTCTCCACCTTGCCGGTGATTTCGTCGACGGCGGGCACTGAAAGATATTTCTTCTCTACAAGGTCGGTCCGGTCGTTCGTCCTGACGGCGGCCATGATCTCCCTCAGCCTTATTTTCTCGATACTCCGCGGCGGTACGAGGCGGGGGGGATTGTCCCTCGTCTCGACGAGGAGGTTTTTCCGCATGAGCTCGTTCACGGTGTCCACCACCGGTTCTCTCGGGAGCCGCGTCTCGGCGATGAGGGAGGCGAGCGTCCATCCATCGAGCTCGTTGTAGAAGTTGTACGCCACGCGGTACATGACGATTATCGAGAGCTTTTCCATGAGCTTGGGGCCAAGGTTGAAGGCCTCCCTTCTGAGCGTAAGGAATTTTAGATTCTGGTGGCAGAACGCGACCTGCGCCCCGACCAGCACGATGAGCCAGTTGATGTAGAGCCATATCATGAATATGATGAGGACGGCGAGGCCGGAATATATCGCCGCGTATTTTGTCGAGGAGGCGACGGCCACCGTGAAAATCCAGCCCGTGATGTGCCAGGCTACACCGGCGACTGCGCCCCCGACGAGCGCGGAGAGGAACTTCACTTTCGTGTTCGGGATTACGTAGTAGATGAAAGCGAAGACGAGTATGGCGAATATGAACGGGATGACCTTCCCCGAGGCGACTATGAGCGTCCCGAAGGGCTCTATCTCGGCGAGCTTCGCGACGATGGTGTTGCTCGAAAGCGTCGCCGTGACGACGAACATGGCGAAGAGGAGCACGGGGCCTATCAGGAGGGCGGCCGCGTAGTCGCTGAACCTTCGGGCGAAGCTCCTGCCCTTTGTGACCTTCCATATGACGTTCATCGAATCCTCGATCTTCTGGATGACGGATATGGACGTGTAGATGAGCATGACGAGCCCGGCGGCGCCGAGGACGCCGAAGTTTATCCTCCCGATGAACTCCATTATGCGCCCGGTGATCTCGGGCCCCCTTTCGCCGAGTGGGGACAGGAATTTCAGAAGAAGCGGTTCCAGCTGATTATCGACGACGCCGAAGCCTTTGAGGATGGATATGCTGAACGCGAGGAGAGGGATTATCGACAGGAGCGTCGTATAGACGAGGCTCATTGCACGGAGCGCGAGCTCGTTACTCCTGTATTCGCGGAACGTTATGTATACGAGCCTTACGGCGTTTACGAGTATGGACCTCGGCCGGGTAAGGGCGCTCGTATCTATCCGCCACAGCTGGCGCGAGAAGAAATAGTTAATTTTTCTTATCAGCCCGGACATGCTCTTCCTTCCCCTATTCTATCATTTTACATCCTTAATCAGAATTCTCGGTTAAGACCGGTACGGGGCCGGAGGCCGGAGCGGGCGGGGGAGGGCGGCGTCCGCCCTAATCGAGCTCGAAGCAGATCTTCCTGAAATTACAGTACGCGCACGTCTTTTCGTCTTCCGTCCTAGGGAAGTCTTTCATGACGGCGGCATTCTCGTCGGGGTCCGAAAGGGAGTCCTTCATCTCCTGGATGCTGTTCTTTATGTATTCCTCGGCGGCTGCGAGGTCTTCTTTCGAAAATTTGTGCACGGCGGACTCGCCCGACTGGAGCTTATATTCCGTAAGAGATATCGTCTCGTGCGGGGCGTCGAGCTCCCGGGCGGCGTAGAGCGTGTAGAGCCTGAACTGAAAGTCGTCGGCAGCGCTCGAACCGGTTTTCCAGTCTACTATCTCGATGCCTCCGTCTTTTTCGTATGCGAGGTCGAGCTTTACGAAATACTTGTCTCCCGAAAACGGGAAGTAGGCCCCGTTCATGCTCTCGATGGAGATTATTTTGTCGTGCGGGGTGTTCTTGATTTCCTCGAGGACCGGCGATTCGTAAAACGCCCTCAGGCACTCGACCACCTCGTCGTAGTTCTTCTTCCACACCTCGTCGGGCGTGCCGGTTTCGTACTCGTGCTCGAAGAGGGCGGTCTTGTCCTTCATGCTGCCGTCGTGGTCCCAGTAGAGCTTGTCGCGGGAATACCTGAAGCCTTCACGCATCATGTACCTGACCCTCTCGACGGATTTCTCGAAGGGCACGAGCCTGCCCGTCGTGACGAGCTCTTTGAGGACGCGCTCTATCTCGTGGTGCACGACCGAGCCCTTCCATAGCCACCTGTTCTGGAGCTGCTTAAGGACGTAAAGCGTCCGCGTGACGTAGTCGGCGTTGTTCCTGTCCCATCCGCCCCAGTATCCGTAGTAGGCGTAGTAGTACTTCCGCCTGCATTCCTTAAACGCCGCGTCGCGCGAGACCGACCAGCTGAATTCGTTTTTGAAATCTCCCATTTTATCCCGTTCAAACGAGCCTTAGCTCCAGCGTTACGGTCCTCGGCGGGCCGGGCCGGGGGCCGGGGAAGGTGCTCCGTCCGGAAGGCTCGAAGCCGAATTTTTCGTATAGCTCACGGGCCGCGTCGTTCTCCCTGTCTACGTCGAGCAGCACCGCCCTGCATCCCCCGGCCTTCGCCGACTCTACCGCATGGTTCAGGAGAAACGACCCGACGCCCTTCCCGCGCATGTTTTCGTCTACGACTATAAGGCTGATGTAATATTCGTCGGGCGCGACGTCGGGGGTGTATTCCCCGTGCAGCATCTTCGAGACGACCGTCAAGTAGCTCGCGAGCTCGCCCAGCCTGAGGGACAGGAGGAGCCTAAGTAGCGTCCCGAGCTCGTCGTGTCCCGTGCCCGTGTATCCTATGACGAGGCCCGCGATCTCCCCTTCGTCGAGCGCGAGGCTTATATGCTCGCGGCCGAGAAAATTATTCCCCGCGCGTACGAGGTTCTTTATTACCCCGAGCGAGCCGCGGGGCGAGCCCGGCGCAGCGTTCGCGCCCTCGGCCGAGAGTATGAGCCCGGCCACCCTGTCTATATCGTGCGCGCTCTCGTCGAAGCTCGCGATGTCCATTACAAAAACCCTTGTCCGCCGGCTGCGTTTTATGCCTTTCGGAGACTAGGTTATAATATTTCACTTTGACAAGCAAAAGGCGGCTCGGGTGGCTGGGATAGCGGTTACGGAAATCGGACATGGCGGCGGGGGCTTCGAATACGAAGTCGTGGTCGAAGAGGGCGGCTCGCAAACGGTCCACAAGGTAAGGCTCGGAAGGGAATACTACGACAGGCTGACGGAGGGGCGGACGTCCCCGGACGAGCTGGTGAAAAAATCCTTCGAGTTCCTGCTGGAGAACGAGCCCAAGGAATCGATACTCGGGAGCTTCGACCTTTCCGTGATCGAGCGGTACTTTCCCGAGTATCCCGGCGTGATAAAAAAACGCTTTTGACCGCGCGGTATATCGTTGATAATAATTCCAGGAGAGCATGAGGTTATAACATATGAGTAAATTCTTTACGCTTCTTATTCTGGCGCTTATAATAGGCGGCTTCATATACATCTACCCCAATATAGAATGGCATTCGCCCGAGGTGAATCTGAAGCTCGGCTCGGATTACCTCGGCACGAAGCCCTTCGACATAGAGGTAAGCGACAAGGGGAAGGGGCTTAGGAGCGTGACGGTCAAGCTCTCCGACGAAAGCGGCGAGACGACGCTTTTCGAGAAGACCTACCCGGACGGCGTCATGGCCGACAGAATAACCGTCACGGCCGACCCGGCGAAGCTCGGCATAAAGGAAGGCCCGGCCGAGCTCAAGGTAACGGCCCGGGACGGCTCGAAGCTGAAATTCTTCTCGGGGAACAAGACGGAGGTCAAAAAGAAGGTCAGCGTCGATCTCGAGCCCCCGGCGGCAAACCTGATCACGACGGATCACAACATAAACCACGGCGGGTCGCATCTCGTAATCTATAAGACCTCGCCCGACGCGGTAAAAAGCGGCGTCCAGGTGGGGGAGTATTTCTTCCCCGGCTACAAGAGCGATTTTCTCGAGGATAACGTGTATTTCGCATTCTTCGCCTATCCCTATAACGTCCCGGCGGGTGAGACTATAACGCTCGTCGCCGAGGACGCCGCCGGGAACCGGAAGACCGCCTCGGTGCCGTACAGGCTTAAAAGCATCCCCTACAGGAAGAGCAACATAAACATAAGCGACAATTTTATAAGGGACGTCATAACCCCGCTCGCGGGCGACTCCGCGAATGCGGACGCCAAGACCGCCTTTCTCAGCGTGAACAGCAAGCTCAGGAAGGAGAACGACGAGACCATACGCAACGCGACCTCGAAGTCCGATAGCGCGATACTCTGGAACGGCCCGTTCCACCAGCTTTCGAATTCGAAGGTCGAAGCCAACTTCGCCGACGAGAGGACCTACATGTATAACGGCGAGCCGATAGACAAGCAGTACCACCTCGGATACGACCTTGCCGTAACTAAACGTTATCCGATCGAAGCCGCGAATAACGGCGTCGTGGTCTATTCCGGGCCGCTCGGTATATACGGCAATGCCGTCATCATAGACCACGGGATGGGGGTCTCGACGCTCTACGGCCACATGAGCTCAATAGACGTCAACGTCGGCGACGAGGTCAAAAAGAAGCAGATCATCGGCAAGACGGGGCAGACGGGGCTCGCGGCCGGAGACCACCTCCATTACGGCGTATACGTGGGCGGCGTAGCCGTAAGGCCCATAGAGTGGTGGGACCCGAAGTGGCTCAACGACAACATCCTTCTTAAAATCCGGCAGGCGAAGGAAGAGTTCGGCGAAGGCGGAAGCGGCGCCGCGCAGAACTGACGCGGTGGCCCCTGCTTGATAATCTACGGTAAGAACCCTGTAAAGGAGCTCCTCGCGGACCCGCGCTCCCGGATCGACGAGGTTATCGCCGCGAAGGATTCCCGGAATGAGGGGGATCGCGAAATACTCGCGCTTGCAAAGAAGAGGGGCGTGAGGGTGCAGCTCCTGCCCCGGGAGGCCGTGACGCGGCTTACGGGGACATCGTCGCACCAGGGCGTCGCCGCGCGGGTGCCCGAGTGGGAATATTCGTCCGTCGGCGACATAATCGAGCGTGCCCAAGGGAAGCTCGAAAAGCTGCTCGTAGTCATACTCGATCACCTGGAAGACCCGCAGAATCTTGGAGCTATAATAAGAACCGTGGACGTCCTCGGCGCGCACGGCGTCGTGATACCGAAGGACCGCGCCGCCTCTGTAACTCCCGCCGTAATAAAAGCTTCGGCAGGGGCTATAAACCACGTGCCCGTCGCGCGCGTCACAAACATCTCGAATGTAATCGAAGAGCTGAAGCGTGAAAGGGTCTGGATAGTCGGCGCGGACGCCAAAGCATCGAAGCCTGTTTATGAAGAAGATTTGTCGAAGGTCGATCTCGGGCTCGTCATAGGGAACGAGGGGAAGGGGATTTCGGCGAAGGTGAGGGAGAAGTGCGACTTCCTCGTGTCGATACCGCAGTCGGGGACCGTCACGTCACTCAACGCCTCCGTTTCGGCGGGGGTGCTCGTATACGAGATCATGAGGCAGAGGGGCATATTTACTCAAGGTTGAAAGTTTTTACCATAAATCTATCACCTAATGGACAAGTTGAACTCTAATATTCTTACTTTTATAAACCCTTATTTCTCCTTCCTTCTCCATCTGATTTAAAATTCGATTGATCTTGCGTTGGAAGGATTCTCTCGGTTTCCCCCGTGTGATAATCTTCATTCGTGCTAACACAAATCCATGTAATGTGTCTTTAACACATGATAAATTTGGTCGCTCTTTTAATGTGTCTACAATAATTTTTCTAAGTTGAATTGGTTTCATCGATATGGCTTGTTTTATATTATCTGGATACATGATTTCATTGGCAGGCATCTGAGAATCTTGATCACCCTCTTCAGAGCGCATAACGGATGTTTGATAATCGGTTTTCTCTTTCGAATTAGTATGCGAGCTATCAACACTAAGCATAATATCACGAACGCTTTGTATTCCTAGCTCATCAAGTTCTTGCCACAATGAATTCAGTACATACTCCGGATTTGAATAAAAAAGAGACCCTCTTATGCGATAGAAACGCCACCCACATCTTTCAAGCACCCGCTGTCTTTCCGTATCCTGCTCATACTGTTCCAACCCATGCCATCTATCTCCATCACATTCCACTGCAAGTTTGGATTTATTGCCCTCGACAACTAAATCAATTCTCTTTCCTGCAAAAGGATATTGTGGTATGACGCGGAAACCTCTACTAGCCAATTCTAATGCAACATCGACTTCGAACCAACTCTCGTATGGGTCAGGCGGTGATTCGATTTGTCTATTTGCCAAGTGTGCACTTTTGCGAAGCTCTTCAATATTCTTCCCTAATGCATTTTCTATTTGCGTGTACGGGTCCATAAAATAATCCAATAGCCTCCTACGCATACAGGACTCGTTAAGCTTTTCTCTTACAACTGAATGAATAAGCCATATTTGGTCTCTAGCACGGCTAGCTGCTACATTAAATCTTCTTTTATCTGCTTCTTTTGTTAGAGGACCAATTCTCATATTTTCCGCAGCTACCATACTCAAGAAAATTATATCTCTTTCATCCCCTTGAAAACTGTAAGGATTGCCACAAATAATTCTCCGCTGAACAATCTCCTCAGCTCCCAATCTTTCAAGCAGGATAGTTTCCATTAAAGAGGACTGCGCATCGCCCTGAAGGGATATTACTCCCATAGTTTTTCCATCATAGCGTTTGTCTTCACAACAATCCGCAATTATATCCGCAATTTTTTCTGCTTCTGGACGGTTTATTACATAACTGCTGGTGCCATCTCGATACCCGTCTGCAACATGAACTCGCATTATAGGTTCAAGCCTATTGGGAGGATATTGTCTCAGAGGAATTAAAGGTGTAGCGCTATAGCATAGATCATTACTAAATCGTATTATTTCTGGCATGCACCTAAAATGTTCTCTCAAAACAATCCTATTCGTATGAAAACGTCGTTTTGCATGATGAAACAAACTGCTCTCTAAATCAAACGAATCCTGATGTTTAAAGTCATAAAGATAATTTCTGATTAGACCCTGAATTGACTCCACACTTACACCAGGAGCTTCAGGACTAATTTGCTGATCATCACCCACCACAATCAATTTTTTACATAAATATGTTAATGGGAGCGATTCAAATCCACATTGTGATGCTTCATCAACAATAATTACATCAAAAATACCAGGAGCTGGTTTCACAGTTTCGTATACCCTGTGCAATGGCATAACCCAGGCTGGAACTGCATCTTTGCACTCATTTAAATGTCTTTGAGCATTTCTACGGTGTTTAGGTGCATGCTTACCTGTCCCTTTTCCCAATTTCGACATTGCTTGTTGCCATCCTTCAAGGTGGCTTCTATGATTTTCTTGCATTCGTTCAAAACAAAACTTCCAAGCTCTCATAGCGGATAATTCCCCAATAGAATTATTGATCATTTGTTCCAATCTAATTCTTTGGCGCTGAAGACTGCGTTCATCCTCTTTGCCTAAGAAATCAATCATCCAAGAATTTCCCCTCGCCCACGCCCATGCCTTGTCCAAAATTATTAGTCTGGCTTCCCACTCTTCAGCGCTTGGATTATTTAAAATATCTTTTGAAAGAGCAGGGGAATATTCGGAGAGCTTATTAATTATATTTCTTGTAATTCTCGCTCGTTCTGACGCATATCTTAGTTGATCAACCTTTTTGAGACTAAGTGTGTAAGAATTGACATCTCTATTCTCCATGGCTAATAGAATATTATTCACTACAGTATGTATATTGGGCCGATTCGCAAATGAACGGATTGGTGTTACAATTTGGTTAATCTTGTTTTGAATAGACTCATACTTATTTTTGGCAATAATTGCAGTACACGTATCTAACAGTCTCCTAATTGAGTCTCCATCATGCCAGGCAGGTTCACTAAGACCATAAATATTTTTCGCTGATCCTTTGGCAGATTCTAGCAAATCATAAAGTTGTACGATTTTGCTTAAGGCCTCATTAAGTTCTTCCAACTCCGCTATTTGTAAAATCAATGATCCATCTTTTCTCGTAGCTTTTCCTTCCCAATATTTCCAACAA
The DNA here is from genome assembly GCA_020849425.1 of Candidatus Dadabacteria bacterium. Taxonomy (GTDB): domain Bacteria; phylum Desulfobacterota_D; class UBA1144; order Nemesobacterales; family UBA2774; genus JADLGH01. The sequence goes on along the minus strand of JADLGH010000014.1, from coordinate 1,084 downwards.
TGACTAATCCTTTCTCTGACCTCTAAATACTCTATCAAAATCTTAAGGGACTCAGAGCTGTTGCAATTAGTACCATCGATTTGGACTTTTTCGGTAATATATTTTTTATCACGTACAGACTTTGATTTAAAAATCCACCAGCTAAGTTTTCCGCCCTCATCGAGATATTTGTTAAGATATTTGGCATCCAATAATAATTTCTTTCTATGTATTTCCGGAGGAGCTGTTAAATTCAAATGATCTACTCGTTCCGCACGTTCTTTCAGTCCTTCTAAATTTTCAGATTGAATACGTAACAATTCTTTCCATGGAGTATCATTGTCTGTCAACATATCATATACAGCGTTTCTAATCCAAGGCATTGGGCGTTTGTTGACATTATCAGTAGCCTCTTTAAGTTTCATAACAGTCGTTAATAAGAGTTGAATACTCTGTAGATCCGCACGTTCCAAATTTTTGCTCAACGATGTATTCATAAAGTTTTCAAAAGAACTGAAATTATCCTTTGCATCAGATTCTTCATTTACTAAGTCTCCAAAGTGTTGCACTGATGGCAGGTCATATTTTGTATCAGGAATTAATAACTCTAATTCTGCGTATATTTCAGGCTCAAGAACATTTAATCCTTTTATTAACGAGTCGATTTCATTAGGATTCAATGGCAAATGTTGATCATAGGGTATTTTGTCGTTGAACCAACTGAACTGGTTCGATTCATCTCTAAGTTGCAATGTGATTTTTGAAGCAGTACCGTTATACTTACCATCTATAATACTGTGCTCAAATGTTTCTGCTTCTCGTATTGATTGCAACTTGAAATCAATCTCTGCTCTTTCTTTTTTCAATTTATGTATAATGTCTTCGCATTCTTCAATTTGTTTATCAGCTTTAAGAACATTCCAGCTATCCTGTTTAATTAGAATACTATTTACGCTCACGTCCAGTGAGCGTTGTTCTTCTATGCCACTTCCGAGTAGGTTAATACAAAGCGGCCTAATTTGCTCTGGCAATTGATCATGTAAAACATGTAAAGCTCTTGGTGTCTTGGCAGTTACCAACACCCTTTGTCCACAAGCGAGAAGAT
>JADLGH010000013.1 GCA_020849425.1 Candidatus Dadabacteria bacterium | reverse complement strand
TCCACACAGCCCGCGAAAAACACCGGCACAAGTAAAAGAGCCACGTATAAATATTTCACAATCCGGCCTCCGGAAGGGGTATATAACACGAGCATGGAATACAGTACTTTACGCCTTGGGCCGAAGATCGGATGCGCACGGTGCGGCCGGCTTCCTCACGCCCTTGTATCGCATATACTTTACCTGGATTAAACGCCGAGGGTGGAGCGATAAATCCGGCCCCCCCGAAAGCGGGCACCGGCGCTCTTTTTCCCGCATCGTGAACGGCCGCCCGGGCATTTTTCAATCCCCATTGACGGGGCTAAAGGCCTGTATCATAATCTCGGAAATGAGGGCCTTCCAACGGGCGGCGCATCATAAAAACCTTGGATGAAGGAGAAGCGAATGAAGCGTAATTTTTTGAATCCGGGATATATTTTTTCGGCTTTATCGTGCCTGGCCCTCGCGGCAGTTTTAAGCGCCGGTCCCGCCCTGCCCGCATCCGCCGACGCCGCGGGCGGAACTGCAAAGGGCAAAATCCAGTACAAGGATAAAACGGTCGAGCTCGAATATGCATACATCATCACCGGGCCCGACATGTTCGACCCGGACCAGACCGAGACGACTATAATCCTCTCGCCGACGGACCTTTCGGACCGGATAGCGAAATGCGAATCGCAAAGCTGCGCGGGCGGGCTGACGGAAGGAATGACGCTCTCCACGGAAGATTTCGGCGGCACCGTCAGGGTCGTTTACTGGGTGGTCACCAATAACGGTATGACCCAGTATTCCGGCAATACAGACGCCTCCGCGCTGACGCTGACTGCCGACACGCCGGAGAAAAAGGCCGGCAAGATGTCGGTGGATGCGTCGGCCGCCGAGGGGCCTAAGATCGACGTCGAGTTCGACGCCCCGCTCACGAAAGCCTTTAAGGAATAGGCCGAAAGGTGCGTACGAGAGACGGCGGTCCTTCCCCCCGGGCAAGTCGCGGAAGGCCGGAAACGCATTCTCTTAAATGGAAAAACGGCATACAGTAAAATAAAAAAATAGCTTAGAAACTGCGTCACAATCATGTAATTTAGATTTATTAGCAAAACCCGTACGCCCGGGTCGGGCGTCCGGAAGATAAAGGAGGATTGCTCATGAACCGCACAAAGAAAGAGATAACCGGAATTTTCCTTCCGGCGCTTCTGCTCCTTGCCGTGTCTATACTGCCGCTGGGGACGGTTTTCGCCGGGCCCGCCGAAGCGGACACGTTCGACAACAGGGAGAAGATATACCTTAAAGACATAACGCCTATACTCTACGAGCTTTCCGAGGTGGGGAAGTCAGTAAGCGCTAACGCCGTCAGCCTCGTCCACGGGGCTCCCGACAGGTGCTCTTACGAGTTCGGGTACTACCAGGGCATAGTCGAATCCCTGAAGACCAGACTTACGACCATTCCGCCGCCCCCGAGAATGGGCGAGGTCCATACGACGGCGCTCCAGGCCATCGGGGACTATTCCAGCGGCCTCACGCAGTACGCGGCGGCGTGCGTCGAGACCGACAGCAACATAAAATCCGAATATGCCGAGAACGCCTGGCAGAATCTCGTTTCGGCCGACAACAAAATAAGGCAGGTTAACAGCCTCATAACGAGCCCGTCGGCTGCCGCGGCGGCTCCGGCGCCGGGGCCCGTCAAGGAAACGTCCGCACAGAAAATACAGCGCATGTGCATCGCGAGCTGGCCGGCCGACCAGCGCATGCAGGAATACTGCGTAAAGAACCAGACCGAGTCCCTCGCCACGCTCAACCAGATGCTCCAGCAATACCCCGCCGGCTCGCCCGAAAGGAAAATAATACAGAGCTGCAGCGCCGTGTGGAAAAAGGGCGAGATCTACGATTACCGCATGACCGTATTCTGCGTCAACAATCAGCTCGGCACGAATTGAGGTATCCTGTTTACAGGAGAGTGCCATGATTGAAATCATTCCCTTCGAGGAAGGGAACATCATAGGCTTCCGCGTCAAGGGAAAGCTCGAGGACAACGAGTTCGACGAGATAGTCGGGATTATGGAGGAGAGGCTGAAACTCCATAAAAAGCTCAGGGTCTACGCCGAGATGGAAGAATTCAAGGGGATGTCCGTCAACTCCTTCATGAAGGACATCCACTACGGCCTCAAGTACTGGCGCGAGTTCGACAAGGAAGCCGTCGTCTCCGACAAGGGCTGGCTCAGCGCATGGGTCCGGATCGCCGGGGGCATAGTCCCCGGCGTCGAGGTCCGGCACTTCACCTTCGAAGAGGAGGAAGAGGCGAAGGAGTGGGTGAGGGAGTAAGCGCGGCCTTGCTCCCTCGACCGAAAGATCTCCATGAACAAGAACGGAGCCGCCTACAGAGCCGCCCGGCCCGGCGAGGAGACGGCAGTCTCCAACCTAGTCGCCCGCTCGTTCAACGAATTCATCGCCCCTGATTTTTCCGAAGAGGGGGTCGAGGAATTCTTCAGGTATGCGAACCCCCGCTCCCTTAAGAAGCGCTCGGAAGACTCCCACTTCGTCCTCGTCGCCGAAGCTGAGGGCGAAATAGCGGGCATGATAGAGGTCCGGGAAATGAAGCACATCTCGATGCTCTTCGTCGACAAGTCCCACCATAGAAAGGGCATCGGAAAAGAGCTTCTGAGACTCGCACTCGACCGCATAAAGTCGGCGAATTCCCCTCCCGCAAGCGTGACGGTCCATTCCTCCCGTTTCGCCGTTCCCTTTTACGAGAGCCTCGGCTTCACGAAAACCTCCGAAGAGAAGATCATATACGGCGTCATACACATCCCTATGGCGCTCGCGCTGCCCGAGGGTAGAATATTACGTCGTGAAGACTCCACCCGGCAGGAAATCTACGCTAGACGAAATAAAAGCCCGGTTTGACGCCGACGTCGAAAGGTTCTCGAACCTCGAAACCGGCCAGCAGGCCGTCCTGGACGCCCCGCTGATGCTGGAGCTCATTTCCCGCACCGCGGCGGGTGTAAAACCCGACGCCGTGAACCTCCTCGACATCGGCTCGGGCGCTGGGAACAATACAATCGCGATCCTCCGGCTCTTGCCCGGCCTCGACTGCGACCTCGTCGACCTCAGCCTCCCGATGCTCGGGCGCGCCCGTGAGAGGCTGGCCCGGGAGAACGTGGGAGAGGTCAGGATATTCCACGGGGACTTCAGGGACGCCGACCTTCCCTCATTGCATTACGACATCGTCGTGGCGGCCGCAGTGCTTCATCATTTGCGGGACGACGCCGACTGGGAGAGCACCTTCCGCAAAATCCACGCCCTCATGAAACCCGGGGGCGTATTCCTCGTGAGCGACATGGTTTGGAGCGGAAGCCCCGCCCTTCACGCGATCGAATGGGAGCGCTACGGAACATATCTCGAAAGCCTGGGCGGGGCGGAATACAGGGAGAAAGTCTTCGCCTACATAGACGTGGAAGACACCCCGAGGAGCCTCCCCTACCAGCTCGATCTCCTGAAGAGGTGCGGCTTTAAGGAAACGGACGTCCTCCACAAGAACGCATGCTTCGCCGCCTACGCCGGGATTAAATAGCGC
>JADLGH010000012.1 GCA_020849425.1 Candidatus Dadabacteria bacterium | reverse complement strand
CTCGGCAGGGCCACCGAGCTCAGCGGCGGGTTCTTCGTGGAAAGGAGGAACAGGACCAACCTGCGGTCGGAAATAGAATCCATAGCGGATATACTCAGAATGGGCCTTAACGTCGTGCTGTTTCCCGAAGGGACCACGTCCAGCGGAGAGCAGGTGCTGCCGTTTAAAGTTCCCCTTCTCAGCGTCGCGCAAAAAGCCGGGGTGGAAATTTTGCCCGTCTGCATCAGGTACACGAAAATAAACGGAGAGGAAATCGGGCGCCACAATAGAGACCTCGTCTATTATTACGGCGACATGGAATTCTTCACACATGCCGACACCCTCCTGACCGTCAAATCCATAGACGCCGAGCTCAGGATCCTCGATCCCGTGGACGCGTCTTCCTCGAGCTCCAGGAAAGACCTCGCATTCGAGCTTCACAACATAATCAGCTCCGCATATAGGGGCGAGCGCCGTCTGGAACGGGCGTGACATTACCGGCGCCCGGGAAGAATCCCCAGGCGCGCAGCCTGGAGCCCCCGGCGCGCTGTAGTATTAATCCCCGCCTGAGAGCCTTGAGAGCAGCGCAACCGATTCCACGTGATACGTCTGGGGGAACATGTCGAACGGCTTTACGCGCCGCGGGCTCCAGCCGAGCTCGTTCAGGCGCTTTAAATCCCGGGCGAGGGTCTCCGGATCGCACGAGACGTAGATTATCTTTCGGGTTGCGAGCGACGCTATCCCTTCCAGGATTTCCTTCGCCCCCTCCCTCGGCGGGTCCAGTACCACGACGTCGAACGTCTCGCCCTTTTCGAGAAGCTCGTTTACGGCCTCGCCCGAGGGGGCGGTTATAAACGAGATGTTGGCAAGGCCGTTAACCCAGGCGTTCTTCCGTGCGAGCGCCGAGGAGAACCTGTTTATCTCGACGGACACGACCTTCGAGGCCGCCTTCGCGAGCGGAAGAGAGAAGCTCCCTATGCCGGAGTAAAGGTCGAGGACCGAGAGCCCGTCCATGGGTCCGGCCCATTCGAGAGCCATGCGGACGATCGCCTCGTTAACGCCCGGGTTCGACTGCGTAAACACCGACGGGTTCGCCAGGAATTTCATCCCCGAGAGACCGAACTCGAACTCGGCTTCGGACCGTCCCCTTATGGAGACCTTCTCCGTTTCGGGGAACCTCGCGAGGTGCCTTGCGAGGGCGCCGAGCGCCCCGGGCTGCCTTCCGGACCTGGCGACGAGGGTTATGTACGCGGCGGCGCCGTCCGAAGATACCTGCACGAATTCGAGAGGGAATTCCGGCCTGTCGAACAGTGACAGAACGGCCGAGAGCCTCCCTATTGCGCTGTTAACCGGCCCGTCCGATATGGGGCAGGACGTGATTCCGACCTTCCTCCGCGTCCCGCCGATGTTGTATCCGACGTGCCACCTTCCGGAGTAATACCACGCTGCGAGCCTGACGCGCGTACGGTAGGAATACTCGCTCCCCGAGGGGAATATAGGCTCGACGGGCGGGTCGGTAAAGCCCCCCGTCCTCACGAGAGCGTCTTTTAGCATGTGCTCCTTTTCCCTCGTCTGGGCCTCGTAGCCCATGTTCTGGAGCTGGCACCCCCCGCATATTCCGAAGACCTCGCACACGGGCTCCGCCCTTTCGGGCGAGGGGGTTATCACGCTCTCGATTACCGCCTCGGCGTAGCTCCCCCTGTCCTTTATTATCCTGACGTCGAGGACGTCCCGCGGAACGCCGCCCTTTACGAAGATAACCTTCCCCTCTTCCCTCGCGACGCCGCTGCCTCCGAACGCTATGCTCTCGATTTCTACCTGCAAATTTTTCTCCCCGAATCAGGTTATGAACATCGCGTCGCCGTAGCTGAGGAACCTGTAGCCGTTCTCCAGGGCGGCGCCGTAAGATTTAAGTATAAGCTCTCGCCCCGCAAAGGCCGAAACGAGCATCAGCAGCGTCGAGCGCGGCATGTGAAAGTTCGTCACCAGCGCGTCCGTCACGCGGAACCGGTAGCCCGGATATACGAAGAGGTCGGTCCTGCCGCTTACAGGGGCGACCCTCCCGTCCTCTCCCGCGGCCGATTCGAGCGACCTCAGGACAGTAGTGCCGACGGCAACTACCCTGCCGCCGCGCGAGCGGGCGTCGTTCACCATCTCCGCCGTCTCCGGCGGGACCTCCCTCCACTCCGAATGAATCCGGTGCCCCTCGACGTTCTCGGACTTCACGGGGAGGAACGTGCCCGCCCCGACGTGTAGCGTCACGCGCGCGACGCCGACGCCCCTCCGCTCGATTTCGGAGAGGAGCCCTTCCGTAAAATGAAGCCCCGCGGTCGGGGCGGCTATGGCCCCTTCCCTCTCGGCGTAAACCGTCTGGTACGTCTCCCTATCCCCCTCGTCGGCCCTTCGTTTAATGTACGGCGGGAGCGGCATGTAGCCGAGCGAATCGAGGAAAGAAAGGACGTCGTCGTTAAACTCTATCCGCCACGTGTCCCCGCCCGACTTTACGAGCCTCCCCGTAAGACCTCTTCCGAAATCGACTTCGAGGTTCTCCTTCGGCCCCCTGGCGATGCATTTCCAGGTCCGGTCGCCGGCCTTTTCTTCGAGGAGCACCTCGATTTCAGCGCCCGACGGTTTTCTGCCGTATAGTCTCGCCGGGATGACGCGCGTATCGTTCAGGACCAGGAGGTCCCCCGGGCCGAGAAGCCCCGGCAGGTCCAGGAACTTCCGGTGCGTTAACGACCCGCTACCCCTGTCTAGCACGAGGAGCCTCGAATCCTGCCTCCCGGGAAGCGGGCGGACGGCAATCCTCTCCTCCGGCAGGTCGTAATCGAAATCCGAGGTCTTCATGTCGTGACCGCTTTTATTTCTTCTTCTCTTCGAGGAGCTTCCGCATCGAGAGCCTGAGCGCGTTCAGCTTTATAAAGCCCGTCGCGTCCGCCTGGTTGTATATGCTGTCCTCCTCGAACGTCGCGAGGTCGGGGTTATAAAGCGAGTTCGGCGAGCGCCTTCCCGCGAGCATGACGTTGCCCTTGTAAATCTTGAGCCTTATCGTGCCCGTCACCTTCTTCTGCGACTCGTCCACGGCGGCCCTCAGCATCTCCATTTCGGGGGAGTACCAGAAGCCGTAGTATATGAGCTCCGAGATCTTCGGGATGAGCGAATCCCGGAGGTGCATGACCTCCCTGTCCATCGTGAGGGATTCGAGCGCCCTGTGCGCTATGTGGAGGATAGTGCCTCCTGGGGTTTCGTAGACGCCCCTCGACTTCATTCCGACGAACCTGTTCTCGACGAGGTCCACCCGGCCCACCCCGTTCGCCCCGCCGATCTTGTTCAGGGTACCCAGGAGCTTCGCGGGCTTCATCGCCTTTCCGTCGACCTTCGTCGGGACGCCGCTCTCGAAATCTATGTCGATATACACCGGCTCGTCGGGGGCCTTTTCGGGCGACACCGTGAGCTCGAACATGTCGTCCGGGGGCTCTGACCACGGGTCTTCGAGAATGCCGCCCTCGTAGCTTATGTGAAGTAGGTTCCTGTCGCAGCTGTACGGCTTTGCGGCTGTAACGGGAACGGGTATTCCGTGCTTCTCCGCGTAATCTATGAGGGCAGTCCGCGAGTTGAGGTCCCACTCTCTCCACGGCGCGATGACCTTTATCGACGGGTCGAGGGCGTAGTACGTGAGCTCGAACCGGACCTGGTCGTTCCCCTTCCCCGTCGAGCCGTGAGACACTGCGAAGGCCTTTTCTTTCTTCGCTATCTCTATCTGCCGCTTGGCTATCAGCGGTCGGGCGAGCGACGTTCCGAGAAGGTATACGCCTTCGTATACGGCGTTCGCCTGGACGGCCGGGTAAACGAAGTCGCGTAAGAACTCTTCCCTGAGGTCCTCTATGTACACCTTGCTCGCCCCTGTCTTGAGGGCCTTCTCACGGGCCGCTTCGAGGTCCTCCCCCTGACCGAGGTCGGCGACGAAAGCGATTATTTCGGCGTCGTACTTTTCCGCGAGCCATTTAAGGATGACGGACGTGTCGAGACCGCCTGAATATGCAAGCACAATCTTACTCTTACTGGCCATTATGTTCTATTCCTCCGAAGTGTCTTTGAGCCGGGTTTTTTCAGAGCGGTCCCGGAACCGAAACGGCGTTCGTGCATGTTGCTGCCGGTCTTTATTTCATGGAGCGCCGGCGCCGGGAATCGGGCCTATTCCTGGTATCCTTTCTGCTCTGTGGGGGGCCTCAGGTCGTGAAGGTAGAATTTCGCGTTGTTGTTCTCGTAGAATTTTTCCAGCGTAAAGCCTATATATTCTATCTTCTCCTGGTCGTCGCCCATGTAGCTCGCCTTCTTTATCTCGTCCGATACCTTGCATTCTATGGGTATATCTTTCGAAGGGTTCTCGGGCGAAACGAACCTGAGCGTGAGATCCCTGCTTTCCATTACGAAATTATTCGGAAGAACGAACCCCACTGCCATCTTGGCGCTTATGAACTCCGCGACCAATAGCCTTATTACACTCGTGCCTATGCCTTCCGTGCCGCCTTCCACCTCGAACGTGTAAGCGTAGTAATTGAGCGTCTGGTTCTTCTCGTTCATCGATTGGAGATAGAGATAATCCTCCGTATCGACCCAGCACAGTATCTGAAGCATGCTCGCCTCCAGTCAGTTTTATTTTCCGGATAAAACCCCGATATTATACCCAAGCATGAATATAACACCTACTTCCCGCCGGGTTAAAGGAGCCCTATGAAGCTGAGCTGGCTCGGGACCCCCTTGCCCTCTCTCCTGTAGGAATAAAAGCCGTCGTCGCACTTGGTGCAGGGGGCAAGGGTTTCTACGGCGCCGGCCCCCGCCCTTTCGAGTATTATCCCGGTCATCCGCGGGAGGTCGAGCATATACTTCCCGCCGCCCTTTTCGTAAAGGTAACCGCCGTCCGGGCCGAATTTGCCGAGGAAAAGGGAGGCCACGTCCTCTCCGACCTCGTAACAGCAGAGCTTTATCGACGGGCCTATAACGGCGCGCATCCGTCCGGGCGGGACGCCGTAGCGTTCTTCTATCAGGCGAAGCGCTTCGGCGGATATCCCTGCCAGCGTGCCGCGCCAGCCCGCGTGGACGGCCGCCGTCACGGTGCCGCCCTCGTCGGCGAATAGAACCGGCACGCAGTCCGCGGCAGCGGCCGCGACGCCGAACCCTCTCGAGGCGTTTACGAGCCCGTCCCCTTCGAGTGCGGCCGAGTCGAATATTTCCTCGTCGTCCGCGAAGACGATCCTGCAGCCGTGGACCTGTTTAAGCCGGGCGACCCTCTTAAGGCCGAAGGCCCCGGCGATGCGCTCCGTATCCCCGGAGTCTCTCCGTCCGAATCCGTGGACGACGCCCGGGATGGACGACAGTATGCGGGATTTTATCCAGCTCATTTCTATGATTTATTTTCCCCGGCTTCCGAGAGAAAGTTAAGCGCTTTTTTCATGTCCCCGGGCATCGGGGACGTGAATTCCATTCGCTCTCCCGTTCGGGGGTGCGTGAAAGCGAGCTTCCACGCGTGGAGGGCGTGTCTCCCGATTATCTCCGCGGCGGCGGAAATCACGTGCGGCTTCCGGCCCTTGCCGCCGTAGACCCCGTCGGCGACGAGCGGGTGCCCGGCCTCGGCGAAATGGACACGTATCTGGTGCGTCCTTCCCGTGCGCGGACGGGCCTCGACGAGCGTTGCGCCTCTCAGTTTTTTCCGCACCTTCCAGAGCGTGAGCGACTCCCTCCCCGACGGCGCCCGCGACGACATCTTCTTCCTGTCTGCCGGGTGCCTCCCTATGCGCGAGGAAATGGAGCCGGAATCCGTCTTCATGGCCCCCTCGACTATTGCGAGGTATCTCTTTTCGACGGAGCGCGACTTGAACTGGGCCGCGAGCGAGTTGTGGGACGCGTCGTCCTTCGCGACGACTATCACGCCCGAGGTGTTCTTGTCGAGCCTGTGCACTATCCCCGGCCTCACCTTCCCGCCCACGCCCGAGAGCCCGCCCAGGCGGTGAAGGAGGGCGTTCACGAGAGTCCCGCCCGTTACGCCCGCGCCGGGGTGGACGGTCATCCCGGCCGGCTTGTCTATGACGGCTATGTATTCGTCCTCGTATATGACGCCTACGGGTATGTCTTCGGGCCCGGCTTCGAGCGGGGCCGGGGCGGGTATCGTGACGACGACGGTCTCGCCCGGGCCGAGCTTTCTCGACGGCTTTATCGGACTCCCGCCGACGAGAATATTCCCTCCCTCTATGAGTTTTTTTATACGCGAGCGTGTGAGCTCCGGCATGAGCTCGGGGAGGACGGCGTCGGCCCGCTTCCCGGAAAGCTCGGCGGGGATTACGAGCGTCAGGGTTTTATCGCCGGACGTCATGCGGAGACCCGCGGAGGGGAAGCCGTGAATTTATTTTCTCTCATTCCGCTCTTTCATCATGTTTTTTACCGCGGTTGCGACGACGCCCGAAACATTTTTGGTCCACCTGAGGTTCCTGAGGTCGAACTCCCGGAGCTGTTTTAAGAGGCCTATCGATATGTTGGGCGGCGTCTTGGGGTTCGTGACGAGGGCGAGCTTTACCTGGTAGAGCCTCGTCCATTTCCTGCCCTCGGATATTTCGCGGAGTATCTCGTCGCTCACTACCTTCGACTGCGCTATCTGGACGACCTCCGTATCCGTAATTCGCGGATTCTTGAGGACGGCGCGCGAGACTATCCTGTTCGGGTCCTTTACGAGAATCGCCCTCGCCTCCCTGTTGCCGAGGAGCGCCAGCTTTATCCTCTGCCCGACGTTAAGGGCATTTATTTTTATGTGGGCGTTTTGATTTAATGCGCCGGGAGAGAGATTCTCCCCGACGGGCTCCTCTCTTTCTTCATAGTCGGCCTCTTCCTCCTCGATAAGGTCCCCGTCGATTTCGAATTCGTCGAGAAAGGAGCTCTCGGGGACAGGCGCGCCTCCGCCTTCGGCCTGTGCGGGAGCGGCTCCGGCGTCTTCGTCTTCCCCGGTATCGGCTCCGGGGGAGAAGCCGAATTTGTCTCCCATGTAGAGCTTCAGAAAATCTATCACCCCCTCCATCGTCGAGCGGGTTATGAGCGGGTTCTTGCTGAGCCCTTCGACTATCTCGTAAGAGCGGGCGATCCTTTCGTGGTTATTGGCTATGAGGTCGATTATGTTCTTGTCGTGCACCCTTTCGGCGAGGTATGCGACGGTCTCGTCCGTTGCCGAGGCGTTTAAGAGTATCTTCTGGAGCTGGGCCTCGTCCGTGAGCGCCCGCGCGAAAAAGTCGAGTAGCCCGGGCTCGGCGCCGGTGTCCGGGAGGATGCTCGACACTACCTCGAGCGGCATGCCCGACAGGGTATCCCCGGCTTCGCGCGATACGTCCTCGTCCTCGTCCCGCGTGAGATAATAGAGTATCCGGGAGAGGTCCCCCGGCGAGGCGGGGACGAGCCCGCGCGCGGCCATGAGGCGTAGCTCTTTCGGGCGGGAAGGATCGGCGAACTGTTTAATCGATTCCGGTATCGGGCTCGGCATGTCTTCACTTAGTGTATTAAAAAAAGCCCCCCGGTTCAACAAGGCGGGCCGGGAGAGGCCCGGGAACGGTCCCGCAGCAGGATTCCGGCGCGCATGCGATTCACCCCCGGCAATAGATTTTTAAAAGAATTGGCATATTATGTAGATGTATCAACCGAATCCGGAGACTTCGCGATGACAGACTACAGCGGGATTGTTTCGAAATACGAGGGGCAGTGGGCGGGGAGGCCGAGGAATGTCGGCGAGGGCGTGCTTTTCAGCTATTACGGGCCCGACGCGCAAAATGTATTCATATCCGGGGACATGAACGGATGGAACAGCGACGCCAGCAGGCTCGTCAGGGGGCGCGACGACGTGTGGCGCGCCATATTCAGGCTAAGGCGCGGAAGGTCCTGCGACTACAAGTTCATAGTGGACGGGAACTGGATTACCGACCCCAACAATCCCGACCTCAACCCCGACACGTCGGGGGGCGCGAACTCGGTCGTGTATATAGGGGAAAACGGCGAGGTCCTTCATGCGGACAATCCCGAGAGGAAGAAGTTCACCCTCGAAGGCAGGGGCATATCGCACACGTTCTTCGATTCGGCCAAGTACAAAAGGCGCTTTAACCTCTTTTACATCCTCCCGCCGAACTACGACGACGAGATACCGCCGCCCGTCGTCATATGCCTCAACAATTACATAAAATCGCAGGATATCGAAAAGCACTGCAGGAAGAACGGCTACCTCGGGATAATGCCCGCGCCCGAGATCGGCGGGGATTTCATAAGACAGGGGAAGCTCGATATATTCGCCGAGCTGCTCGCGTTCGTAAAGCAGGAATTCAGGGTGGACGAGAGCAGGGTATATCTCACGGGAATGTCCAACGGCGGGCTCGAAGCGTTCCTCGTGTCGATGTACTACCCCGACGTCCTCGCCGCCTCGGCGCTCGTATTCGGCCCCTACAGGCTGAGGAACTATAAGGACGCGGTGAAGGGGATGGACAGGGACGCCCTTGTCAGGTTCCTTGAGGGGCTCGACTTCCCGCACAGGATGCTGCTCAACCTCGGGAACCTCCCCGTGTACATATCGCACGGCGGGGCCGACGAAGCCGTGCCGGCGGCGGACGCCGCGGCGCTCGACGAGATACTGGAGAAGCTCGGTACGAGGGTGAAGTTCAACTTCTACCCGAACGAGGGGCACACGTGGATGATGGTGGACGACGATCTGCCGCACGTGTTCGAATGGTTCGAGAATTTCAAGCTGGAAAAATACCCGAAATCGGTTTACTACACTGCGCCGTTCGGGGTTTTCAAGAACAGGGCTTACTGGACTGAATTCATGCCCTACGAGCTTACGAGGCCCGTCAAGGTCAAGGCCGAGGTGAACGGAAAGAAGAAGCTCGAGACGGCCGTCGAGAACATAAAACGGGTTATCCTGAGGCCGTCCCGGGGGCTCATCGATACGGCGCAGAAGCCGAATATCGAAACGGGGAACGACTCGGCCGGCGTGGAAACGGACCAGGGAAAAAACATAATAACGATAACTTACTAAAGCGCGCAGCCGACGTATGAAGATATCGGATTTCATGGAGCAGGAGCTTATCTCCATCCCCTACGGGATGGGGACAATCGACGCGCTCTACTACAGGAGCACGGCCCCCGGGCGTGGGGATGGCGCGGGGACCGTCATAATCCACGTCCACGGTTTTTTGGGGAACTTCCTCGAAGGCTCGCAGAGGTTTTTGCCCCCGCTCCTGGCGAGGGCCGGGTATTCGTCCCTCTGCATCAATACCAGGCTCGCCACGTTCGGCCTCTTTTTCGGCTACGGGATCATCGACGACACGATACCGCAGCTCGACGCCGCCATAATTTATCTGAAGAAGCTCGGTTACAACAGTATAGTGCTTTCGGGATACAGCATCGGGGGCAGCGTCGTTCTAAGATACGCCTCGCTCAGGAGCGACGTATCGAAATTTCCGTCGCTGAAGGGCATAATCGCCGTTTCGACTCCCTACTCGAACCCGGATTCGGTTAAAAGAAGGTGGGAGAGGTGGGGCAGCAATCCTTCCTACGACGAGATATACAGGAGGGTGAGGGAGACGCTCAGGCCCGATCCGATGCACACGGCCGAGGACCGCACGATGGTGATATACAGGGCGCGCGGCGATACGCTGAACCCCGAGCATACCGAGCTCTATACGTATAAGACGTGGTGGTTTCTCGCCGGGCCCGAGGCCGAATCGGCCAAGTGCTACAAGCAGATAACCGAAATAAACACCCCCCTCCTTCTCATACAGGGGCGCCGGGATCAGGACCTCCGGCCCGAGGAAGCGGAAGACCTCGCAAGCCTCGCGGTACACGCGGGGAACGCCGACGCGAGCGCGCTGTACCTCGACGCCGCGCACGATTTCGAGGGTTGCGAAGAGACCCTGGGCGAGGCGGTAACTAACTGGCTCGACCGGAGATTGAGGGCCGGGCCGGGTTAGAGCGGGCCCGAATCCACGTGAAAGGCAGGAGATCGGCAGCAGTGAATATCCCAATATCCATTCCCTGAATTGCATAACACGTGACGAAAATTGTTAAGGCCGAAAGAGAGGCAGAAAGCGTACGGGAGAAAAGCGCATAGTTTACGGCTGGTTAGAAATTCCAGCCTTCTGGCATAGTTTTTGCACTTTCATGTTTCGGTACGCATGGGGTGATGCGTCGTCGAATCTAACGGGAAAAGCGAGGCCGGAAGGGACGAATGAGAAAATATGAAGAAGCCGATTTCGGAGCGCACATGATAAGAAGGCAATTTTTAAACATGGCGGAGGCGGAGCCCGATGGGTCCAGGGTGGTAAGGCTTAAGTGGAGCGACGTGCTCGAGAGCGCGTTCGACTACTACTACACGGAATATGTACCCGCATGGACGCTGAATCCGACGCCGCTCAACAATTCAGGCGACAAGCTCTTCATATCCAAACGGAGTAAAGACTGGGTGAGCTGGGAGAAGATAGAGCCGATGAACAGGCCGGACATAGCCACGCTCTTCGACCTTCTGCCCGACCTCCCCGACGATGGCAATTTCTGGCAGCTTATAAAGAAGCTCGGAAGCGAAGGCGTAAAGGAGCCCGAGGACCACTTCTGGGAGAACATATTCACCTATAGCTCCGTAAAAGAAATAGAGGTGAAAGGCAGAAAGTACAGGATAGAGTGGGAGGCATAACTTAAGACCGCCGTCCCCGCCCCGCGCCTTGGCCCTTTAGCACTTTCACTTCGGGAAGCCGTCCGAAGAGCTCGAAGGCGCTCCCCCTGTTAAGAGAGATTTCGAGGAACCCCGAGCTCCCGACGAGCGCTATAAGCTCCCCCTCCTTCCCGTCCGCGTAGCTTACGGACAATCCGTCCATAATCATATCCCCCGCCCCGATACGGGCCCCTTCGGTAATAACGGACCCGGGTATATTCGTGACGAGGTTCCCGAACCCGTCCGCGTAAATTGCCCTGCCCGTTACGGCGTCCCCGCCGTCGAGCGGCCGGGGGATGTCGAGCTTTTCATATGCGGAGAGCCGGTTTCCCAGGTCTTCGAGCGCTGCGCCCTTCGAGAGATGAGCTGCGGCCGGCGCGAATATATCCCTTCCGTGAAACGTCGTGCTCACGGACGGGAGCATGAACGCGGGATTCGTTATCTCGACCATGCGGTCCACGCC
The DNA here is from genome assembly GCA_020849425.1 of Candidatus Dadabacteria bacterium. Lineage (GTDB taxonomy): Bacteria > Desulfobacterota_D > UBA1144 > Nemesobacterales > UBA2774 > JADLGH01. The sequence goes on along the minus strand of JADLGH010000012.1, from coordinate 2,910 downwards.
CGATTTATCGAAGATCATCGAGAAAACGCCGTTATCGGGACCCACGAAGAGGTAGCCCCCGGCCTCGGCGGCGATTGCCTTTCTCGGGCTTCCGACGCCCGGATCGACGACGGCCACGTGGACGGCTCCTTCGGGGAAGTAGCCGTACGAGGCGCGGAGCCTGAACGCGGCCTCGGCGATGTTATATGCCTCGATGCCGTGGGTTATGTCTATGACAGCGGCAGAGGGGTTTATGCCGGCGACGACGCCCTTCATCACGCCCGCATAATGGTCGCCCGCGCCGAAGTCCGTGGTCAGAGTGATTATCCCCATTTTCGGTTGCCCTTTCCGGGAAGAGGTGCTACATTGCTCGAATATTACAATAACCCAACCTGGCGGGATTTGAAATGAGGCTTACGATTCTGGGCTCGGGGACGTGCGTCCCCTACGCGAGGAGGGGCCCCTCGGGCTACGCGGTGGAGCTCCCCGGCGCGAAGATAGTCCTCGACTGCGGGAGCGGTACGACGAAGAGGCTGGCCGAAGCGGGGATAAATTATCTCGGCGTCGATTATCTTTTCCTCTCACACCTCCACCCGGACCACACGGGCGACCTCGCGGCGTTCCTCTTCGCCACCAAATACGCATACGGCTCGCCCTGGGGCGACAGGCGCGAAAAGCCGCTTTACCTTAGAGGCGGCCCCGGATTCCCCGGTTTTCTCGAGGCGCTGAGAGGCGTATACGGGGACTGGATTTCTCCCGGGACTTTAGACTCCGGCGAGCTGACTGAAGGCGTATACGAATTCGAAGGGTTCGCTCTCACCGCCGTGAAGACTCCCCACATCGACAGCAGCCTCGCGTACAGGATAGACCACGCAGGAAAGTCGCTCGTGTATTCGGGGGATACGGAATATTCGGAGCCGCTGATAGAGCTTGCGCAGGGCGCGGACGTTCTCGTCGTCGAGTGCGCGCTCCCGCTCGACAGCATGAAGCGAAAGGGACACATGACCCTGGGGGACGTCGTCGATACGATAAACCGCTCGGGCGCAAAGCGCGCCGTGATAACACACCTCTACCCCGCGTGCGACAGGGAAGACGTCGTCGGGCGTATAAAGAAAGGCACCGACGCCGAGGTAATCGGGGCCGAGGACCTCCTGGCAATAGACGTCTGACGCCGTTTTAATCCTCCGTCCTGAAAAATTTCCATTGACAAGAAAAATTCGTGCTGTTAAATGGTTTAAGACATAAACGACAGGAGGGAACACCCGCATGGAACTGATGGAAGCGATAGGAAACAGAAGGAGCATAAGGTTTTTCAAGCCCTGGAAGGATGTCGAGGACTGGAAGATACAGAGGATGCTGCAGGCCGCGAGGCACGCCTCGTGCCAGGGGAACTGCGGCTCGACCGAGGCCATAGTCATCGACAAGAAGACCTACCCCGCCGATAAATTCGAGGAGCTCATTCAGTGCGCCTCGACGTTCAACGAGATACAGCTCAGGACCGCGCCCATAGTAATCGCGTGGCTCGTCAACATGGACGCCTGGTATAAGGAGCTCGTGGAATCCTTCTCCGTCCTGTTTCCGTCGCGCGCCATTACCGCCGCGCACGGGTGGACTTACAAGATCCTGACCGAAAGCACCTATCCGCGGCTGATGAGCTTTCCGAGGGAGAAGGCCGAAGACCTCTTGAGGGTCGAGGCGGGACAGGCCATAGCCAACTCGCTCCTCGCGGCGACAGAGCTCGGTCTCGGATGCTGCCTCCTGGCAACGGGCAGAAAGCCGGCAGAGTTCCCGAAGGTTCTCGGCGTGCCCGACAACATCGTCCCTCTCTGGATAATGGCCGTCGGCTACGCCGCCGAAACGCCCGGCCAGAGGCCGAGAAAGCGCTTCGACAAGCTCTACCACTACAACACCTACGGCAATCCTCTCAAGGAAGACCAGGCGGTAAAGGAAGAGCTCATCGCCGAGAACATGATCCAGCCGAAAGACCCGCTACCTGGAAGGGAGGAGGAGCTCAGGCACGTGTGCAGGATGTTCGGCTACAAGGAAGACATGCCCGACATGCCGAAGGACAAGATTAAGGCCCTTTACGAAGAGGACTCGATCTACTACGGCGAAGTGCCGCCCGGGCTCGAAGAAAAAGGGGTATAAAATTGTAGTCGTGATTATTCGAATTATGAATAATCACGACTACTTCCCAATAAAGTCTACTGTAACAGGGGCTGGATTATATTGTTTTTCGAGTTCGAAATCGTTTGAATTGATTATTTACACCCGTTATATTCAACCTATATTCAATAAGCTGGGAGCTTACCCCATATAGCTCCGAAGCTTGCTTCATATTTGTATAATGCTTTTTTATAAACAGTAAGGCGTCCCGAGGAAGCAATAGTGCTCCACCCAGCCAATCAGCTTCTTGTTCTTGTCCTTTATCGTAGGTATTAAGCAGCACTCCTTGTGGCGAAACATCAATTCTTGCTGGCTTGTGTTCCAATAATATGTGGGCTATTTCATGAGTAATGGTATTGGATTGGCGCCCTTTACGGTGAGTAGAATTAAGAATAATAAGGTACTGCGAATTAATAAATAAGGTTACGGCTGACCAACTTTCCGGATCATCTTCAAGAAGGATTCTCAGCGAATTTTCGCTCAAGCCGGATATTTTATCAGCTTGCCAGATTAGAACACCAAGATGATCAGCTAGAGAATAGGGATCGAGCGGCTGTGAGGATGTTAACTTCATTTCTTTGCGAATTTTTACGGATACTTCTTCGCACCATGTTTTAAAACCTCGTTTAAAATGCTCACCCAATTTCTTCTGACCCTTCTTCGAGTTCTTCTGATGCTAGCAATGCTCTTTGTGCAGCAAGTATAAGTTCTGCAAGGGCTTCCGCTGTTTCAGGCTTTAATGTTTTTTCTTTTCTGAAATGAACT
>JADLGH010000011.1 GCA_020849425.1 Candidatus Dadabacteria bacterium | reverse complement strand
CGGGCGCGGATTCCGCGCCCTTCTTCATCGCGCCGAATTTTTCCTTCACCACCGCGAGCGCCTCGTCCTCGTCGACGTCGCCCACGATAGTGATGACGAGGTCCTCCGGTGTCGCGTATTTCCTGTAGAACGCCCGGATGTCCTTCCCGTTAAAGGAGGTCACCGTGTCCACGGTCCCGAGCGGATTGAACTTGTACGGATGCTCGCCGTAAAGGGTGTTCAGGAACAGGTTCACCGTCGTCTTTAAGAGGTTGTCCCCTTCCCTGTTTATCTCGGCCAGTATCTCCCTCCGCGCCCTCTCGACCTCCTGCTGGCCGAACGAAGGATGGAGCAGGACGTCCGAGAACAGGTCCATCGCCTGCGGGAAATTCTGGCTCAGGGATTCGACCGTGACGCCGAAGCTGTTCCGGCCCGAGAATCCTTCGAGGTCGCCCGCCATGGATTCGATCTCCTGCGCTATGCGTGCGGCGCTCCTCGTATCGGTGCCGCGCGTCAGCATGCGGGACGCGAAATTCGATATTCCCTGCGTCTTTGCGTCCTCGTACCTGAGCCCGCCCAGGAACGCGGCGCGCGCCGCGAATAGCGGCACCCCGGGGTTACGTTTTATAAGCACCCTGACGCCGTTATCGAGGACGTGCTCCTTCACCCCCGACTCGGCCGCCGTATCCGGCCCCACCGTCGGAGACGGAGACGGCGACGCCGAAGCCGGGACCGCGCCGCTCCCGTGAACGGCGAATTCCCTTTCGGTGAGCCCTTCCTCTCCGTCTGCTATTTCGGCGGCGCCGTCCTCGCCGCTCGCGTTTTCTACGGCGGCCCTGCCGTCGGCCTCGCCCGCTATGGACTTTATTTCCCCTTCCGTTATGGTGACCTGCCCCGTCGGCAATAGGAACCCGGCCGTAAGATTCGTGTTGTTCAGATACTCGTTAGCGGCCGCCATGACGTCCTCGGCCGTCACCTGCCTCACCTTGTCGAGGTACTCGTCCTCGTACCTGAAATCCCCGGCCTCCACCTCGTAATAGCCGAGCTTCTGGGCCTGCCCCTGCATGGTTTCCTTCGTATATATGGCGTCGCTTTCGATGTTCACCTTCGCCTTCGAAAGCTCGAGATCGCTCACGGGCTCGTGCTTCAGCCTCGCGACCTCGCCGATAATCGCCGAAAGGGCCTCCTTCGCCTCTGCCGGGTCGAGCGTCCCGCCGACGGCGAATATGCCCTCGCGCTTCGGCGTAAAGGCATAGGCGTATATGCTGTTCGCGAGCCCCTTCTCTTCCTTGATATTCCTGTACAGGCGCGAGCTCTCGCCGCCCCCGAGTATGTTCGCCAGGACGTCGAGCGCCGGAACGTCCTCGCCCCTCGCGTTCGGGGCGTGATACGCCAGCGAGAAGTACCCCTCCTGTACGGGCTTGTCGAGGACGAACGCCCTCATCTCCTTCTGCACGGGCTCGGGCGCAATGTCGCACTCCGGTATGTCCCGCCTCTTGAGCTTCCCGAACGTCTCCTCTATCCCGGACTCTATCGTCTCCGGGTCGAAGTCGCCGACTATGACGAGCGCCATGTTCTGGGGCGAATACCACTTATGATAAAAATCCGTGATGCCCTTCCGCGTAAAAGACTTTACGCTTTCCATGCTCCCGATCACCGGCCTCCCGTACGGGTGCTCCCGGAACATGGTCGAAAACAGCTTCTCGCTCAGATTCCTGCCCGGGCTGTCCTGCCCCCGCCTTATTTCCTCGATGACCACTTCGAGCTCCTTGTCGAGCTCCTCCGGGTCGAACGTCGAGTTCTGCATAGCGTCCGAAAGGATGTCGAGCGCGGTGTCCTGGAACCTGCTCGCTATCACGACGTAATAGACCGTTTCGTCGAACGAAGTGAACGCGTTGATGTCGCCGCCGCTGCCCTCTATCACCCGGGCTATCTCGCCGACGGCCCTCTTCTCGGTGCCCTTGAAGAGCATGTGCTCGTGCACGTGCGCCAGGCCGTACTCGCCCTCGTTTTCGCACGCGCTGCCCGTCTTCACCCACACGTTCACCGCCACGACCGGCGACGAATGGTTCTCTTCCAGGATCACCGTAAGCCCGTTTTCGAGCTCGTATTTCGTCACGCCGTTCACAGTCGTTTTCGTTTTAACCGCTTCGTTATCCATACTCTTCTCCTCTCTGCTGCACGAAACCGCCGCTGCCAGCACGGCTGCGGTCAGGATTACCGGCACGAGCCGCGCCGCGCCCCAAAAACCCCCTTTCGGAATTATATACAGTTTCAGTATTCGAACGAGATTCGGTATCATCGGCGGCCCGCCTTTTTATTTTAGTAGCTGCATCTGGAATCTAGGGAACTTTTAACGCTAATAAGATAACGGCATTTGTCCCCCGTTCAAGGAGGGGAGCCGGCGCGCATGGGAATAGCTATTGATTGAAAGGAGTTACGAAGACTAATAATCAGCCCTCTTCCCGTGCCCGGGGGTGGTCCTGCGCCCCACTTTTGCCGGTGAGGTACTTAAAAGCATATATGACAAGCCCGGAAACGGCGTACAGGTAAACGAGGAAGATGAACATGATCTCGGGGTTGGTGATGACGGCGGCGATTATTATGGCCGCGACGACGAGGGCGTTGAACGGCCCGCCGAGCTTGAAAGTCGGCTGCTTCGCGTACCTTACGTTGCTCACCATGAGGAGCCCCACTACCGGGGCCGCGAATAGGAAGAACCATATCACGCGCTCGTCCGGCGCTATCCGGAGAGCCGAAAGCAGCATCAGCGGCGACACGACGAGCCCCGCGCCCATCGGGCTCGGGAGCCCGGTGAAGCTAAACCGCTCGACGTTTCCCGACTGCACGTTGAACCGCGCGAGCCTGAGCGCCGCGCAGACGGCGTAGAATATGACGACCATGAGCCCGAGCTCGCTCTTTTGCATCAGTGTCGATACGTAAAGAAGAACGGCCGGAGCCACGCCGAAGGATACGAGGTCGGAAAGCGAATCGTAAGACAGGCCGAAATTGCTCTCGTGCTTTATGAACCTCGCGAGTCTGCCGTCGAGCATGTCGAAGAAAAAGGATATGACGATGAAAGCGCCCGCCCACCAGAGCCTCTTGAACTCCCACTCGGGCGAGCCCGCCTGGGCCCCGTGACCGGCCGCCACCTGTATGGACGTCATTATCGAAAGGAGCCCGAAGGAAAGATTCCCCGTCGTGAAGATGTTCGGAAGAACGGGCATCACCTTCTGCCGCCTCGACTTCTTCCGCCTTCCGCCCTGCTCGCGTCTTGCCATGCTATCACGCTCTCCCCTGCTTTTACCCTGCGCCCTTCCCCGGTCTCTATTAGATACCCTTCCGGCACGTATACGTCCACCCTCGACCCGAATTTTATCATGCCGAACCTCTGCCCCTTCTCGAACTTCGTATCGACGTCGGCGTAGGATACTATGCGCCTGGCGAGGAACCCCGCTATCTGCGTCACGACGAACCTGTCGCCCCCGGGCGTCTCTATGAGCGTCGAAAGCCTCTCGTTGTCGTCGGATTTCCTCTTCATGCCCTCCGAGAAAAGCCAGCGGGGCATGTTGGCTATGTGGAAGCCGCCGGGGGAGTATTTTGTTCCGGTGACTTTGCCCTCTACGGGCATCCTGTTAATGTGGCAGTCGTAAAGCGCGAGAGATATGGAGATTCTGGTAACGGGCTTTCCGAGGAAGTCCCTTTCGTAAACCCCGGCGATTTCCAGCACCTCGCCGTCCGCCGGCGAAACGACGGCCTCCGGGGCGTCGGGGACATCCCTTTCAGGGTCCCTGAAGAAAAACAGGACCACCACCGCCGCCCCCGCGAATACGAACGAAACGGCCGTGAACCCCGTTATCGCGGCCGCCCAGGCCAGGAACGCCAGAATGCCGAGATAGGTGAACCCCTCGGTGGCTATGGGTGGCCGCTTTCGCTCCATCAGTTCTTCGACTTATCCACCAGCTTCTTCTTGAAGAGCGAGCTCATCATGCCCCTCAGCTGCCCGCCGATGTCCTCGATCGGATGGGCCTCGCCCTTCTTCATGAGGGCGTTGTATACGGGCCTGCCCGCCCTGTTCTCCAGTATCCACTCACGGGCGAACTCGCCGTTCTGGATCTCGGTCAGGATCTTCTTCATCTCCTTCTTCGAGTCCTCGTCGACGACCCTCGGCCCGCGCGTGATGTCGCCGTATTTCGCCGTGTCGCTGATGGAATACCTCATGTTGGATATGCCGCCCTCGTATATGAGATCGACGATGAGCTTAACCTCGTGGCAGCACTCGAAGTACGCCATCTCCGGCGGATATCCCGCCTCGACGAGGGTTTCGAACCCTGCCATTATGAGCGACGTAAGACCGCCGCAGAGAACGGCCTGCTCGCCGAAGAGGTCGGTCTCCGTCTCGTCCTTGAAGGTCGTCTCGATTATGCCGGCCCTTCCGCCGCCTATCGCTCCCGCGTAGGCGAGCGCTATCTCCTTCGCTTCGCCCGTCGCGTCCTGGTGGACGGCTACGAGCATCGGCACGCCCGCGCCCTCTTCGTACTGGCCGCGGACGGTGTGGCCCGGGGCCTTCGGCGCGACCATGAAAATGTCCACGTTGGGCGGGGGGACGATCTGTCCGTAATGGATGTTGAGCCCGTGGCTGAAAGCGATGGCGTTGCCGGCGTCGAGGTTGTCCGAAATCTCGCTCCTGTATATGTCCGCCTGGCTCGTGTCCGGGGCGAGTATCATCACGATGTCCGCCCACCTGGCCGCGTCGTCCACCGACATGACCTTGAACCCTGCCTGCTTTGCCTTCTCCCAGCTCCCGCTCCCTTCCCTGAGCCCGACGGCGACGTCTACGCCGCTGTCCCGGAGGTTGAGCGCGTGGGCGTGGCCCTGGCTGCCGTAGCCTACTATGGCGACTTTTCTCTTCTTTATCTTATTCTGGTTTATATCGCTGTCGTAATAAACCTTCATCTCTCTTCTCCTTTCCTTACGGCTTTGCTTTCCCGTTTCATCGCCACGGTCCCCGTGCGTGCGATCTCCTTTACGCCGAGCGGCTGAAGGAGCTCTATGAATGCGTTCACCTTGTCCTTGTCCCCGGTGAGCTCGAGCGTGTACGACCTCGCGCCGACGTCTATGACCTTGGCCCTGAATATGTCGGCCGTCCGGAGTATATCGGCCCTCGTATCGGGCCTCGCGTCCACGCGGACGAGCACCATCTCCCTCTCGACCCTCACTTCGTCCGTGAGGTCGCTCACCTTTATCACGTTCACCATGTTGTTAAAGCGCTTGATTATCTGCTGGATTATGAAATCGTCGCCCGAAGTCACGAGCGTAATGCGCGAAGTATCGGGCTCGAGCGTCTCCGCGACGTTCAGGCTCTCTATGTTGAACCCCCTTGCGCTGAAGAGGCCGGCTATGCGTGAGAGAACGCCCGATTCGTTATCGACAAGAAGCGTTATCGTGTGCCTCACAATATATATACCTCCATATATACCTCCCGGTATATCCGAATGAACCGCTGATTATACAGGGGAAAAGATAAATGAGAACCCTTACTTACAAAAAAGCTCACTCATTATACCCAATCTTTCCCGTTAAGCCATATCGGCGACGTCGGCAAGGTTGCCGAGCTGCGCGCCCGGTCCGAGAAGCATCTCGTTCATCGCGCCGCCCGGGGCGATCATCGGATACACGAGCTCCTCGTAATCGACCACGATTTCCATCAGCACGACGCCCGGCGTCGACAGCCCTTCCCTGAGCGTCGGTTCGAGGTCGTCGGGCCTGGATGCCCGGAGACCCACGGCGCCGAAGGACTCGGCCAGCTTCACGAAATCCGGAAGCACGCCGAACTTCGAGGCCGAATAGTTGCCGTCGAAGAACATCGTCTGCCACTGCCTCACCATGCCGTGGGGGCCGTTGTTGAGAAGGAGGATCTTGAGGTCCATACGGTTCTCGACGGCCGTGGCCAGCTCCTGGAGGTTCATCTGGAAGCTGCCGTCCCCGCACACTCCGACGACCAGCTTGTCCGGCTGGGCGAACTTCGCGCCCATGGCGGCGGGGAACCCGAAGCCCATCGTGCCGAGCCCGCCGGAAGTGATGTGGGTCCTCGGACGCTTGAACTTGTACCACTGCGCGACCCACATCTGGTGCTGGCCGACGTCGGATACGATGATGGCCTCGCCGTCCGTGATCTTGCTGAGCGTGTCTATGGTGTAGGACGTGAGGATCTTCTCGTCGCCCTGCTTGTAGGAATACGGGTGCTTTTTCTGCCAGCCCTTTATCTGCGACGACCACTCCTTCCTGTCGTTCTTCACCTTCGCCGGAAGGAGATCGAGCATCTGCCGGAGAACGAGCTTCGCGTCGCCGACTATCGGACAGTGAACGACTATGTTCTTGTCTATCGTCGACGGGTCGATGTCTATGTGTATGATCTTCGCGTTCGGGGCGAATTTCGCGAAATTGCCGCCGGTCGCCCTGTCGTCGAACCGGGCGCCTATGGATACGACGAGGTCGCACTCGTGGACTGCCATGTTGGCCGCGTACGAGCCGTGCATGCCTAGCATGCTTATGTAAAGAGGGTCGTCCGACGGGTACGCGCCGAGCCCCATCAGCGTGAGCGTAACGGGGATCTGGAGCCTGTGAGCGAGCTCCTTTAACTCCTCGGTCGCGCCCGACCATATGAGCCCTCCGCCGCCGAATACGAGCGGCTTCTTCGCGGCGAGGAGCATCTCGACCGCGCGCTTTATCTGTCCGTGGTGCCCCTTGGTCGGAGGCTTATAGCCCCTGAGACCCACGGAATCCGGTATGACGAGCTCATCTTCGCCCAAGAGAACGTCCTTCGGCATGTCTACGAGAACCGGGCTCGGCCTCCCCGTCCCCGCGATGTAAAACGCCTCCTTCATCGCGCGCGGGAGGTCCGCCGTCTTCCTCACCAGGTAATTGTGCTTCGTGCAGGGGCGGGTTATACCGATGTGGTCCGCCTCCTGGAATGCGTCGCTCCCGAGGTACGGAAGCGGGACCTGCCCCGTAAAAACGACTATCGGGGAAGAGTCCATCTGCGCCGTGGCGATGCCCGTTACGGTATTCGTCGCGGCCGGACCGGAGGTACAAAGCACCACGCCAGGCTTTCCGGACGCCCTCGCGTAGCCGTCAGCCATGTGGGTTGCGCCCTGCTCGTGCCTGGCAAGAACGTGCCTTAACCGATCCTCGTACTTGGACATTACGTCGTACACCTTGAGCACGTAGCCGCCCGGAATTCCGAACACCACGTCTATGCCCTCGTGCAGAAGAGTCTCGAAAAACATCTCGGCTCCAATCATTCTTGCCATTCTAATACACCCCCGTAGGTTAGCCCGGGCGACGTATACACGTCCGCCGGGCGATTTAATAATCTATGCTTGGGACTTCTCCAGGGCGTCAGGCCCTCAGGCGTCTACCCTGTGTTTCCACTCCGCTATCCTGGCCTCTATCCTGTCCTTGAGCGAAAGCTTTATCTTCTTGAGCCTCTTCACCTCGACCTCGTCGTCTAGGCTGAGGGACTCCTTGCTTTCGAGGCTGCTTACGACTTCGTCGAGCTCCCTGTGCTCGGCGTAGAGCTTCTGGAACTCCTCGTCCCCGTCGAGAAGCCTCTCGATTATCTCAGATTCTGTCATGGTCTCTCCCCTTTGCTGATAATTCTGCGTCTGGCTTTCTAAGGTACGCCGGCGACAGGAGCGCGGCATCCTCGGAAAGCCCTTCCCGCAATCTCCGGACACCCAGGTAAGCGAGCGACGAAGCCCTCGGATAGTTCAAATACGAGGGGCAGAACACACTCTCGCCGGGCTCGCTTTCACCATGATTATCTTCCAGAAAATCTTTATAAAGTAAAGCGCCTTCCCCTATGAATATCGTTTTTTCCTTTATTATACTCCTTAATCCCCGGAGCGTGCGCGGGGCGTCTTCGGCGGCCCTCTCGAGATTCCCGTCCCGGTGCCTGAAAAGCGCCGAGAACACCTCCCCCCGCCGGGCGTCTATTACGGGGCATATCTGGTGCTCCGAGAACGGCGCGTTCATCGCCAGAAGCTCCAGCGACGAAGCCGAAACGACGGGCAGGTCCAATGCGAACGCTAGCCCCTTCACCGTCGATATGCCGACGCGGAGCGACGTGAACGATCCCGGCCCGGCCGTCACGGCCAGCCCCGAAAGCTCGCGCTTGTCGATTCCGAGCTCCGTGAGCAGCATGTCCACCTTCGGTATCAGCTTTTCCGAATGAGACGGCCCCATGCCCATGTAATACTCGCCCAGTATCCTGTCGCCGTCCGCGACCGCTATGCTCCCGGAGTATGTGGACGTTTCGATGGCGAGTACTTTCGTCGAGGCCATTACTATAGAGTATATCAAATTTTGGCGCTGTCGCCCATGCATGAATCGACGGGGAATACGGCGGGGAACGACCCGCGAGGCCGCGGGCCGCTTTTCAGCGCGAGCCCTGTGTCCCGAAGGTCTCCTCGCGGACGAGTGACGACGAGCCCGACGTTATGCCCTCTATCCTCATCGCGAGGTCGTTCTTGTTGGTCGCCTGCCTCATCGCCTCGTCGTATGTGATGAGATTACCCTTGTACAGGTTATAAAGGCACTGGTCGAATGTCTGCATGCCGTAATGGAGGCTCCCCTCCTGTATGGCCTGCCTTATTTCCCACGTCTTCGCCGGGTCGGAAATGAGGTCCTTTATCCTCTCGGTTGCTACCAGCACCTCGACGGCCGGGACGCGCGCCTTGCCGTCGGCGGTGGGCACGAGCCTCTGGGAAATAATTGCCTTAAGCACCTGCGCGAGCTGATACCTCACCTGGTTATGCTGGTGGGGCGGGAAAACCGTCAGCATGCGGTTAATGGATTCCATGGCGTCGAGCGTGTGGAGTGTAGTCAGGACGAGATGCCCCGTTTCGGCCGCCGAAAGACATATCTCCATAGTTTCGAGGTCCCTGAGCTCACCGACGAGTATTACGTCCGGGTCTTCCCTGAGGGCCGCTCTCATGGCGTTTGCAAACGCCATAGTGTCGATGCCCACTTCCCTCTGGTTTATGTAGCTCACCTGGTCCTCGTGCATGTATTCGAGAGGGTCCTCCACGGTGATTATGTGCCGCGCCTTGTTCTTGTTAATGTAGTCCACCAGGGCGGCGAGCGTCGTGGACTTGCCGCTTCCCGTCGTCCCCGTGACTATTATGAGCCCCCTCTCCTCGCCGGCTATCTTCTCCATGACGGGAGGAAGGTGGAGCGACTGGAAGTTAAGGATGCTGAAGGGGATCGACCTTATCGCGATTGACAGCGTCCCCCTCTGCTGGAAGATGTTGACCCTGAACCTCGAAAGCCCGCTTATGCTGTAGGCGAGGTCCATCTCGTAGAGCTCCTCGAACCTCTCCCTCTGTGACGGGTTCATCATCGAATACGCCATCGACTTCACGTCGTCCGGCGTGAGCCTGGGGGCGTTCTTCACCGGCATGAGCTTGCCCTCGACCCTGAATATAGGGTGCCGCCCGGTGCCTACGTGTATGTCCGAGGCCCCCACCCTGACGGCCGCCTTCAGAATGTCGTCGATGTTTATGCCCATGCCCCGCTCCGGCCGCTACTCCTCTTCGGCCTTTATGTTCTTCGTCATGCCCGTCCCGGCGAAGATCTCTCCCTTGAGCTTCTCGGCGAGGTCCGGATTCTCGGCGAGGAACGTCCTCGCGTTCTCCCTTCCCTGGCCGAGCCTCTCCCCGCCGTACGAGAACCACGTGCCGCTCTTCTCCACGATGTTGAGCTTGGTCCCTATGTCTATCATCTCGCCCGTCTGCGATATGCCGCTCCCGAACATGATGTCGAACTCGGCGTCCCTGAAGGGCGGGGAAACTTTATTCTTCACGACCTTGGCGCGCACCCTGTTGCCCCTCACGTCGTCGCCGTCCTTGATGGACCCTATACGCCTGACGTCTATCCTGACGGACGAATAGAACCTCAGCGCCGTGCCGCCGCTCGTAGTCTCGGGGTTCTGGTAGGGAAGCGTGCCGATCTTCATACGCGTCTGGTTAACGAATATCACGAGCGTGTTCGAGCGCCCCACCGTCGCCGTTATCTTCCTTAGAGCCTGCGACATAAGCCTCGCCTGGAGGCCGACGTGCGTGTCGCCCATCTCGCCCTCTATCTCCGCCCGCGGCGTAAGCGCCGCGACCGAGTCGAGGACGATGACGTCCACGGCCCCGCTCCTTACCAGGGTATCGACGATTTCGAGCGCCTGCTCGCCGAAGTCGGGCTGCGAGATCAAAAGCTCGTCCACCCTTACGCCGAGGTTATTGGCGTAGTTCGGGTCGAGCGCGTGCTCGGCGTCGACGAAGGCCGCAATGCCGCCCTTTTTGTGCGCCTCGGCTATCACGTGAAGGGCGAGAGTCGTCTTGCCCGAAGCCTCCGGGCCGTATATCTCGATTATCCTTCCCCTCGGGAATCCCCCGACGCCGAGCGCTATGTCGAGCCCGAGCGAGCCCGAGGACACGACCGAGAGCTGCGGTATCGGCGTCCCAGATCCGAGCCTCATGATCGATCCCTTTCCGAACTGCTTCTCTATGGAAGAGATGGCGAGCTCTATAGTTTTTTCCCTTTCTGCGTTGCTGTCTTCAGCGAGTGGTTGTTTTGCCATAATAGCTCCCAAATTATACGTTATTTAATAAAATCTGCATAACAGTCATTATCGCCCGGGACGACGTCGCGAGCTTTATCTCCTCGCGGGTCCCGAAGAATAAAAACCTCTCCGACCCCGCTCCGTGCGAGGCCGAATCCGTGCCTATGTACACAGTCCCGACGGGCTTTTCCGGCGTCCCGCCGCCGGGGCCCGCTATGCCCGAAACGGCGACGCCTATGTCCGAGCCCGCGAGCTTCCTCACACCCCTCGCCATCGCCTCGACGACGGGGCCGCTCACGGCGCCGTGCTCGACGAGGGCATCGTGCGGCACGCCGAGGATCTTCTCCTTGGCCTCGTTGCTGTACGATACGACCCCTTCGAGGAAGTACTCCGAGCTTCCGGGGATGTTCGTCACCCTGTGCGCTATCAGCCCCCCCGTGCAGGACTCGGCAGTCGCCAGGGTAAGGCCCCTCTCCCGGAGCAGGCCGCCGAGGACCTCCTCCATGGTCTCGCCGTTAACGGAAAATACGTACCCGGCGAGACGGGCGGTTATGTCGTCGGTCATCTCCGCGAGAAGGCTCTCCGCCGCATCGGCCGAAGCACCGTAAGCCGTCACCCTGAGATGCACCTCCGGGAAATGCGCCCTGTACCCGAGCCTGACCCCTTCCCTCTCCATCCCGGCGAGCCTTTCGGCGACGCCCGACTCCGGGAGCCCGAACGTCCTTACGAGACGCGTCTTCGCCGCCGGCCTTCCTGCGGCCGCCCTTTCGAGCCCGGGGAGGACGTACGCCTCCATCATCGCCCGGAAGTCCCTCGGCACGCCGGGGAGGAAATAAAACACTGTGCCTTCGGATTCGGACCGCCATCCCGGTGCGGTGCCCCATTCGTTGACGAGTACGGTGCACCCTTTCGGAAGGCAGGCCTGCTTCCGGTTGATCTCCGTCATCACGCGCCCGCGCTTCCTGTACCGCGCTTCTATGGACGCGAGCGCCTCACGGTTGAGCTCGAGCCCCGTCCCGAGGAACCGCGCCGCGGCCTCGGCCGTGAGGTCGTCGTCCGTGGGCCCTAGGCCGCCCGAAACGATAACGGCGTCGGCCCTCCCGCGTGCGATTCCGAACGCCTCAATTATGCGCTCCATGTAATCGCCGACGGTGGTGTGATACGCAGCTTCGAGCCCCCTCGACGCCAGAATATCCCCGGCCCAAAAGAAATTCCCGTCGGCCGTGAGGCCCGTCATGAGCTCGTCGCCCGTCGTGATTATTTCTATCGTGAAACTCATTCAGCCGGCGCCTTCAGCCATAGAAAAGCAATCCGAAAAGAGTATACGCTCGACGCTTTACAAGCAAGGCGGCGGACCACGTCCGCTAACAATTTTCTATTGTCAACATATAGCATGTCCCCTCTCCCCATTAATTGGGAGAGTGTCAGGGTGAGGGGTATACCCCTATTCTGTCATTCCCAACAATTCCGAGCGAGCGAGGAATCACCACACTTCTGTCATTCCCGAATGCTGGTATCGGGAATCCAGTCTTTGTTTTTGTCTTTCATCCCCCCTTAGAAAAAGGGGGGAACATAGGGGGATTTATACCTTTCCTGTTAACACCTTTCATAATATTGCGAGCTGCGTAAGCAGCGCAGCAATACCCCTCCGGGCCGTGCGGACTGTGTCCGCTGACAATCGAAGTGGCAGCGCTCTGCCTTTGACACCAGCCGCGCTTCAGGTGATCTCGGCACCTCCCGCGCTATGCCGAAAACGACACTACGTGTCCCCGGCCCGTGATTTTTGCTACTTTTCATCTAGGAAAAGTAGAAGCAGTTAGCCTTTGCCTTTCTTATTTTT
>JADLGH010000010.1 GCA_020849425.1 Candidatus Dadabacteria bacterium | reverse complement strand
TGTAAATCAGTATCGGCGACGATACATTGGAGATTACAAAAGGGACGAACACGACGGCGACAATCCAGATCAGGAGAAGATATATCCTCCAGCCGTACGTGATGCCGGGCCCCTCCGGGTTGTAACCTTGCCTGCTGTAAAACCTTTCCGGTATTCTCATGCGCTTTATCAGGCCGGGGCCGGCGAGTGCAAGAAGCGTGAAGAATAGAAACACGCACAGGAGAAAAAACGTACCGGCATGTAATGTAAAATAGCCGAGCAGGTCCCCTAACCCGGGCTCCGATATCCAGAACCCCTTTCGTATGGCGGCCGTGTTTCTGATCATTAAATAAGAGCAGGGAAGAAAAAGAAGGGCGACGGCAACCTGAAGAAGGAGCCATTTCGAAAGCCCGAGCGTCCCGGCTCTCCCCCTGAGCAAGAGCATCGTAAAAAACCAGATATTCTGCCCGCCCATCACAAAAATCCCGTAGTAGTGTGAATAGACGAGGCAGACGCTCGAAACGACGTAGGCCGCCGCGTATACCCGTTTCTCCGACATCGTCGTAAGAAGGAGGAAGTAAAAAGACAGGAGCGCGAGAAAGGCCATAAGGCTATAGGCCCTCGCCTCCTGCGAGAACATAATATTGAAAATGGAAACGGCCAGGATCGCTGCGGCGACGAGGCCCGTCTTCTTATCGAAGAGGAGCTTCCCCAGGGCGTATATGACGAGGATGGAGAGCGATCCGAATATGGCGGAAGGCATCCTGACCGACGTCTCGGAATCCCCGAAAACCTGAACCCACAGATGAAGAAGCGTGTAATAAAGGGGCGGGTTGTTGTCGTCGACCTCGGTTATCCAGCGAAGATGCTCCACGAATCCGAGCTTCGCCACGGCGACGGATACGGCCTCGTCGTACCATATGCTCTCCGAGCCTATGGTATAAATCCTGAGCGCAAGTCCGGCGGCAAAAATCAGGAGAACGAGATAGTTCTCCCTTATAAAGTCCGATACCTTCAGATTTCCCATAGCCGTTTTCGTCTTCGCCATGAGGCCGAGCCGGGCCGTAACAGCCCGTAATTCCTACCATGATACTCGCCGGTAAAGCCAATTTCCATCTATACGTCACGCTTCGATATTTTTATCCTCCCGAAGTCTTTATCCAGGGGGGAACGGAATCCGCCGTCTCCCACGGCCGTATTGCCAAATCGAAAACAAAGGTTAAGATTTTCGCTTCTGAGGGATACTCAGACACAAAGGAGCCGAACAAATATGCTTGAACATCCGGGAGACTGGACCAGGACCGATTACTGCGGGGAATTGCGTTCAGAGGACATCGGCCGCGACGTCGTGCTTATGGGATGGGTGCAGTCGAACAGAGACCACGGCGGCGTGATATTCATAGACCTCAGGGACAGGGAAGGCCTCGTCCAGGTCGTATTCAGCCCCCAGGTAAGCGGGGCCGTTCACGAGAAAGCGGGGGCGCTCAGGGACGAATGGGTCATAGCCGTCCGCGGCAAGGTCACGAGCCGCTCGCCCGAGACAGTAAACAAAAATCTCCCCACCGGCGAGATAGAAGTCGTCGCCGGGGAAGTCAGGATACTTAACACCTCGAAGGTCATCCCCTTCCTCATCGAGGACGACATAAACGTCGATGAGCTCCTCAGGCTAAGGCACAGGTACCTCGACTTAAGGCGCCCCTTCATGAGGGACAATATCATTACGCGCCACAAAACGGTCACCGCTACCAGGAATTTTTTGAACGGCGCCGGGTTCCTGGAAATCGAAACGCCGTACCTCACCCGCTCGACGCCCGAGGGCGCGAGGGACTTTCTCGTCCCGAGCAGGCTAAACCCCGGCGAGTTCTACGCGCTTCCCCAGTCGCCTCAGCTCCTTAAGCAGACCCTCATGGTCTCGGGCTTTGACCGCTACTACCAGATAGTGCGCTGTTTCCGCGACGAAGACCTCCGCGCCGACCGCCAGCCCGAATTCACACAGATAGACCTCGAAATGTCGTTCGTAAGGGAAGACGACATAATGAACGTCGTCGAAGGCATACTGAAGTCCATATTTTCCGAAGCCGCCGGCATCGAAATCGAGACCCCGTTCCCGAGGATGAAATACGACGAGGCGATGCTGAGATACGGCTCCGACAAGCCGGATACGAGGTTCGGACTCGAGCTCGAAGACATATCCGGGATATTCAGGGACTCCCAGTTCCAGGTCTTCAGCTGCGCCCTCAAGAAGGGAGGCATCATAAAGGCGCTCAACCTCAAGGGAAGGGCCGGCGACCTCTCAAGAAAAGAAATCGACGACCTCGGCGAGGCCGCCAAATCCCTCGGGGCCAAGGGCCTCGCGTGGATTCGCGTCTCGGACGGCGAATGGCAGTCCCCCATCCTAAAAGTCTTCAGCGACCAGGAAAAGGAAGACCTTAAAAACGCGCTTCGGCTTGAGGACGGCGACATCGTATTCTTCGCCGCCGACACCCCGCACATAGTCAACATGGTGCTCTCGCACATAAGGCTCGAGCTCGGGGAAAAGCTGGGGCTCATCGACCACGGCAGGTTCAACTTCCTATGGGTAGAGGAGTTCCCGCTCCTCGATTACGACCCTGCCGAGAAGCGCTACGTCGCGATGCACCACCCGTTCACATCG
This sequence comes from Candidatus Dadabacteria bacterium, assembly GCA_020849425.1. Lineage (GTDB taxonomy): Bacteria > Desulfobacterota_D > UBA1144 > Nemesobacterales > UBA2774 > JADLGH01. The sequence goes on along the minus strand of JADLGH010000010.1, from coordinate 32,304 downwards.
CCCAGGGAAGAAGACATCCATCTCCTGGACGAGGCCGACAAAAGCGGCATCCGTTCGAGGGCGTACGACGTCGTCCTAAACGGCGTCGAGATAGGCGGCGGGAGCATAAGGATCTACCGCAAGGACGTACAGGAGAAGCTCTTCAAGGCCATAGGCCTTACGGACGAAGAGGCGCGGGCGAAATTCGGATTCCTCCTCGAAGCGCTCGAATTCGGAGCGCCGCCCCACGGCGGCATAGCGCTCGGACTCGACAGGATAGTGATGCTCATCACCGGGGCCGATTCCATAAGGGACGTCATCGCGTTCCCGAAAACGCAGAAGGGCGCGTGCCCGCTCACCGAAGCGCCTTCCCCCGTCGATACGGCGCAGCTCCTGGAGCTCGGAATAAAGCTCGATGTAAAGGAAAAAAAGAAGTAGCAAAGCCCGCCGGCCGGCGCATTACCTGGGGGGCTTCAGCACGGCTACCTGATCGAGGTTCTTGGGCAGTATCCCGAAGTGCTCCTTGGGGACGGCGTAGACGGCCTCCCCTCCCGAAGTCATGACGTAAAAATTATCCTCGTCCATCCTCTTCCCGAAAAAGACGGTCTCCGATACCCCCTCTCCGAAAAACCCGGCCTCCGCCACGGGCTCGTCGAGGCCGTAAGCCGAGAGATCCCCGGGCTCGTCCGCAACGAATTCCGAAGCCCTTAGACTTGTAAAGGAATTGAGAATCTCGTCTACCCTCTTCTGGTCTACCGGCCTCGGCGATTCCGCCCCCGACTGCACCCAAAGGCCCCCCTCCTTTCTGAGCTCGACGCTGAACGCCCCGGCCCTCACCACTATCCTGTCCACGGCATCCCTGTCGAAGCCGGTGACCGCCCTGTCCCTGAAGCCCTCCGCGCTCCCGTTCAGAATCCCCCAGAGATAATGGTCCTTGACGAGTATCACCCGCCCCTCCCCGAGGTCGTAGATGTAAATGCCCGAGCCTACCGGACTCCTGTCGCCTATGATTACCGGGTAATCGAATTCATTCGTGACCATCGTGAATTCCCTTTTGGATTCGACGAAGCCGAATTCGTCGAGGTCGGCCTCGTCGGTCGATACCACCCTGTCGGCCGCCATTTCGGTCAGGTCGTTCACGATGTCCCGGACGATTTCAGAATCGGCCTCGTGCCTCTTTCCGTCATGTACGACATACCACTCCCCGTCCGCTTTTTCGAGAGAGAGCTTTTCCCCGGGATAGACTATTTTGATGGCTTGAACGTCGCCGGGCTTTACGCCGGGGAAGACCTTTTCAGCGGGCGGCGCTTCCGCCGCCTTTTTCTGAGAGTCGTAGTAGAGGACGCCTCCAAGCAGTATGGCGAATATAACGAGTGCAGCCAGAGTGCCCGAAAATTTTCTTAAATACTTTCCCAATTTGACCCTTTCGTTTTAGTTGTCGTTCCGGGCCGAAGAGACCTCCCCTCCGCTACAGCCTCTTTCTCTTCCACCATATCGCTATACCGGAAAAGAATATAACAGCCGGAATCATAATTACAGTGAAAAAGAATATTACGTTCGTCTGCTTGTTCGTTATTGCGAGCTTGCCCACCTGCCCCGCCCTGGGCCTTATCGATATCAGGTTCTCGTCCCCGGAAACCCAGTTCACGGTATTTAAGAAGAGGTCCCTGTTACCGGAAAAGTCGATGAATATGTTCGATACGAAATCAACGCTTCCGAAGACAGCCACACGGGACTTGTTGCCTTCGTTCTCAACCACCGCCGCCACGCCCAGCGGCCCCGCCATGTCGTTATCCTCCTGCTGGGCCACGCCCTGGTCGAAGAGCTCGAAATTCGTCTCGGACCAGCTGTACTCTCCGGTATGCGCCAGGACGGCTGTATCGATGTCTTCTTCGGCTATGTCTATGCTCCGTGAGTACGGGAATATGGTCGCGAACCTGAACCCTTCGGTGATGTCGTGGTGGGCGTACTGCGCGACTATAGGCGCTATGTCCCCGCCTCCTTCCAGCTTCGAGCTCGGGTCTACGATTATATCGTCCCTTATCTCGAACCCGTATCCCTTGAGGAGCCCCGCTACCTCCGGGCCCGACCGTGGCTCTATCAGGAAAATCGCTTTCCCGCCGTTATCGAGATAGGTCTTCAGCATGCCGATTTCCTTTAAGGAAAAGGACTGCTTGGGCGCGGCCACGAGAAGGACCGAATTATCCTCCGGGATTGCGTCCCCGCGAAGGAGCATGAACTCCTTCACCTTGTATCCTTCGTCTTCGAGCGCCTTTCTCAAAACGCCCAGTCCTTCGGGTTCTATGTCGTCGTTGACGTCGCGCTCGCCGTGCCCGGTCATGAAATAGACGGTCTTGTCGACCTTCCTGTTGAGCTTGAATATTGCGTTCGTTATGTCTTCCTCGGAGCTTTTCAGTATGCCGCCCGAGATGTGATCCGCGAGCCGGAGCTTTATGGTCTGCTCGTCGTCGGCCATGACCACGGTGCCATATTCCTTTATGTCGTACTTCTTGGCTATCCCGGGCTCCTTGTCGGGATTTACGTACCTTACCTTTATCTTCCCCGACCGCCTGGTGTACTCCTTTATGAGATCCTGGAACTCACCCTTATCGACCCCGACGTCCTTGAAAAACGCTATGACCTCTATGTCGCCGTCGATATTGTCCACGACAGCGGTCGTATGCTCGGAGACCGTATAGAGCTTCGAATCCGTCATGTCGATTCTGATATCGGTCTTAAAGAAGATATAGTTTATGAGTATGAGTATTCCGCAGACGCTCAGTATCGAAACGAGCGCGTTCGTTCCGTAGATGAGACGCCTTCTCTTCATCTCCACCTCTCCGATTCGAGGGCCGAGTACGTCAGGAAAAGACCGAGGAAGATGAGAGAAACGTAGTAGACGACGTCCTTAAGATCGACTATTCCCTTCCCGAAATCCTCGTAGTGATTAATCACGGAAAGATATCCGAGAATGCTGCTCTCGGCGTCTGACAGCGCGCCTACCAGCCAGAGCACGAGAAGAACGCCGAAGCTGATGACGGCGGCAATCAGCTGATTGTCCGTAAGCGACGACGCGAATATCCCTATGGACAGGAAAGACGCCCCCAGTAAGAAGAGCCCGGTATAACCCGAAAGAACGGCCCCCAGATCGGGATTCCCGTGTACCATGAGCACGAACACGTTTACCGACGAGAGGAGCAGCATCATTATAAGGAGTATGAGAGCCGCGGCGAATTTCCCGAGCACAATCGTCCTTATGTGTATGGGGGACGTGAAGAGGAGCTCCGCCGTGTAGTTTTTCTTCTCGTCCGCGATAAGGCGCATCGTAATGAGCGGCACTATGAGCAAAAGGACGATGCTGATCGTGCCGAAATAAGGGAGTATGACGAGGTTATTGAGGTTGAGGTCGCCCGTCTGGAGCTGGTAGCTCGGGTCCAGCTGGAACTGCAAGAATCCCTGGAGATAGAGGAAAAAGAACCTGGCAGAAATGACCTGAAAGACCACGAGTATGATATACGCCAGCGGGGATGCGAAATACGACCTCAGCTCCCTTTTAAGTACGGAATAAAATGCGCTCATTCAATTCCCTTCAGAAGATATGACTTTTAGAAATACTTCTTCGAGCGTGTTGGTGACGGGCCTGAGCTCCAAGAGCCCCCAGTCGTTCTCGACCGCGAGCCTCGAGAGCTCTTCCCTAACCTCCGCCCCCTTTCTCGGGACGATTATATATTCCCCGGCGGCCCCCGGCTTTACGCTCGATACGTTCCCGAGCGCGTGGATTTTTTCCACCACCCCCTCCCCGTTCTGTCTCGTACGGAGGAGTATGCTCTCGGCGCTCCTCATGTCCTCGGATAGCTTCTGGAGAGACTCCTCTAAAACTATCTTCCCGTGGTTTATGATTATGACCTTGCTGCATATCATGGTCACCTCGGGCAGTATGTGGGTGCTCAATATAACCGTCCTGTCGCCCGAAAGGCTCTTGATGAGCTCCCTTATCTCGATTATCTGCCTCGGGTCGAGTCCGATAGTAGGCTCGTCCAGTATAAGGACAGAGGGGTTATTCACCAGGGCCTGCGCTATGCCGACGCGCTGCCTGTAACCCTTGGACAGGTGCCCGATTATTCTCCGCCTGACCTCCGCTATACCGCACCTCTCCATTACGTAAAATATCCGGCTCTTCTTTTCCTTCCGGCCGACCTTCTTTATATCGGCGACGAAGGACAGATATTCCATCACCGTCATGTCGTTATAGAGCGGGGGATTCTCGGGGAGATACCCGATCACGCGCTTTGCCTGGAGCGGCTCGTCGAAGATATCGACGCCCTCGATATGCACCGTCCCCTTCGTGGGCGGCATGTATCCCGTGATAATGCGCATGGTCGTCGTCTTACCCGCACCGTTCGGGCCGAGAAAACCCAGCACGTCCCCCCTTTCGAGCTGAAAGGAAAGATTCTCCACAGCGGTCAGATTGCCATACCTCTTGGTAAGATTGTGGACGTAAACCATTATGGGTCGAAATCCCGGCCCCCGCCGTATCCAAAGGGCACACGCTCCGTTACGGAAATTATAGAATAACCGCCGCGGAATCCTATTCCAAACTCAAATTCAGGCCGGACGGCCCCGCGCTCCTCGTACGGTGGGCGGCGCCGGAGGCGCACTATTTTTCAAAACCTGAATGCTTCGTCTTCTACTTACCCGAGAGCAGTATATACTTAAAGAATATAGGCGAAGACGGCTGCGCCCGGGGTTTTTCAGCGGGCGTCGGAAACAAGAGGCAAAAGGACGGAATTTCCTCCTTCCCCAACACACTACGGCGGGGGATGTCGAAACGTTCTGCGCTGCGGCGTCAAAAAGTGGTACAAAAGCTTAAAATTGCTGTAATTTTAGGCACGGCTGGATTGCGGCATTTATATTAATATGCTAATATACTATCCGAAGTTTCAGGGGTTTATTGCCAATCCGTTTAGAAAACAAACACTATTGATAGAATAGGGAAATATATGGATATTTCGCACATTTTTCACGGGCCCAACTCGGGTTACGTGCTTGACCTCTACGAGCGTTACCTGAAGGATCCCGAATCGGTAGATTCGACCACGAGAACGATTTTCGACAAGATGCGTCCCGAGATAGGCGATGGCCGCCAGGCCGCTGCCCCCGGCTACGATGTCCAGAAGGTCGTAGGAGCCGTCAATCTCGCCCAGGCGATAAGGGTTTTCGGCCATCTCGCCGCCGAGATCGATCCGCTCGGGAGCACACCAACGGGCGATCCTGCGCTCGACCCTGCTACGCACGGTATTACGGAGGACGATCTCCGGAGCCTGCCGCCGGGCATCATAGACAGCCCCATCGCCGACAGAACCGGCAACGCGTTCGAGGCCATACGGGAGCTCCGCTCTATATACTCATCGGCCATAGGCTTCGACTACTACCACATTAATTCTCTCGAAGAGAGAAGGTGGCTGAGGGAAGCGGCCGAATCCGGCTCGTTCAGGCCTCCGAAGGATCCAATCAACGAAAAACAGCTTCTCGAAAGCCTGACGCAGATCGAGGTCCTGGAGCGTTTCCTTCACCGCATATTTCCCGGCAAGTTCCGCTTTTCGATCGAAGGCGTGGACATGCTGGTCCCGATACTGAACGAAATAGTCGGCCTTTCCGCCGAGTCGGGCATCCACAACATCCTCCTCGGCATGGCCCACAGGGGAAGGCTGAACGTGATGCACCACGTACTCGACAAGAGCTACAGGGGCACCCTCATAAAATTCAAGGACCCGATACTCCAGAGAGACTTCCGGGACTTCATGGGATGGACTGGAGACGTCAAATACCACGAAGGGGCACGACACGCGGTAAAGAACGGCAGGGCCATAGAAATGCAGATCATACTGTCGCCTAACCCGAGCCACCTCGAATCGGTAAACCCGGTGGTCGAAGGCATGGCGAGGGCCGCAGGAACGTCCGTCGACAAACCCGGAAAGCCCGTATTCGACCCGAGCGCGTCTCTCCCCGTCCTCGTGCACGGCGACGCCGCGTTCCCCGGTCAGGGCATAGTTTCCGAAACCTTGAACCTCGGCGGCCTCGAGGGATACGATACCGGCGGCACTATACACGTGATAACGAACAACCAGCTCGGATACACCGCCCTTCCCGAAAACAGCAGGAGCACGATATACGCAAGCGACCTCGCAAAGGGCTTCGATATACCGGTCGTGCACGTAAACGCCGACGATCCCGAGGCCTGCATCGAATGCGCGCGCCTCGCTTTCGCCTACAAGGTCCGTTTCCACAAGGACTTCCTCATAGACCTCGTCGGATACAGGCGCCACGGACACAACGAGGCCGACGAGCCGGCATTCACGCAGCCCCAGATGTACAAGATAATCGACAATCACCCGACTGCCCGCGAGATATGGGCGTCCAGGCTCGTAGAAAGGAAGATAATAACGGCGGACGAGGCCGAAGAGCTCGTGAACAAGTACAACGAAGTGCTTCACAGCGACTTCGAATCCCTCACGCCGGATGACATACCCGAAGACACGCTCGCGGCGAAGCCCCCGGCGGGCGCGGCCCAGAAGATAAAAACGGCCGTTCCGGTGGAGGAGCTCCGGAGCATAAACTCGGCCCTCATGAGCCTGCCCGAGGACTTCACGATCAACTCGAAGCTGAGAAAAGCCCGGGAAAGAAGGGGAGCGGCCTTGGAGAACGTAGACGAAAAGACCATAGACTGGGCGACGGCCGAAGACCTCGCCTTCGCTTCGATACTCGCCGACGGCATACCAGTCCGCTTTACCGGGCAGGACAGCGGGCGCGGAACGTTCAGCCACAGGCACGCCATCCTTTACGATTTCGAAAATGGGACGCCCTACATACCGCTTCAGAACTTCCCGCAGTCCAAAGCGGCATTCGAAATACATAACAGCCCGCTTACCGAAAACGCGTGCATAGGCTTCGAATACGGCTACAACATACAGGAGCCGGCAAGGCTCGTCATATGGGAAGCCCAGTACGGCGACTTCATCAACGGCGCACAGACAATGATAGACGAATACTTCGTCTCCGCGCGTGCGAAGTGGGGTCAGACCCCGTCGCTCGTGCTCCTTCTGCCGCACGCCTATGAAGGCCAGGGACCGGACCATTCCTCCGGGCGGCTCGAAAGGTTTTTAAACTCGGCGGCAGAATCCAACATGCGCATAGCCAACTGCACCACGGCGGCGCAGTATTTCCATCTCCTGAGAAGGCAGGCAGGGGTTCTCACTGTAGACCCTCTTCCGCTCATAGTGCTCACGCCCAAGAGTCTTCTCCGAAACCAGATGATATTCTCTACCCCGAGGGACCGTGCCGAGGGCTCGTGGCAGCCCGTGATAGACGACGAGATGGACGACAAGCAGGTCAAGTCCGTGAAGAGGCTCATACTCTGCAGCGGCAAGGTTTACGTAGACCTCATATCAAGCGAAGAGAGAAAGAAGAACTCGAAAGACGTAGCTCTGGCCCGGGTGGAGCAGCTTTATCCGATTCCCACGAAAAGGCTCACCCAGGTGCTCGAAAGATATCCCGGGCTGAAGGAAGTGGTGTGGCTCCAGGAAGAGCCCGAGAACATGGGTGCCTGGATGTTCATGTATCCCTTCCTGAGGATGCTCATAAACGGCCGTATCCCGCTTCATTACATCGGCAGGAGACGGAACTCGAGCCCCTCCGAAGGGCTGGCTTCGATGCACAAGGTGAACCAGGAAGCCCTGATAAAGCAGGCTTTCATGATAGGGAAGCCCCTGCCCAATCTGGACGAGCTTGGCATCACATGGGTACGTAACGTATAGAAAACTGGAGAAAACGATATGGCTATAGATATTAAAGTTCCCGAATTGGGAGAGTCGGTGGTCGAGGCCACCATAATAAGGTGGTTCAAGTCCGAGGGAGACCCTGTCAAGATCGGCGAAGCGCTCGTCGAGCTCGAGACCGAAAAGGCCAACTTCGAGGTCGCCGCCGAGAAACAGGGCGTCCTTTCAAAGATACTCAAGAAGGACGGCGAGGACGTCGAGGTCGGGGACGTTCTGGGCTCCATCGAAGAGGGCAAGGCAGGTGACGCCGCCCCGGCCAGGGAAGCGGCCAAGGCCCCCGAGCCGGCGCCCGAACCCGTAAAGGAAGCCCCGAAGCAGGAAACGGAAGAGAGGGTCACGCCTGTAGCGAAGCGAGTCGCCGAAGAGAACAACGTAGACGTCTCCAGGGTCCAGGGTACGGGGCCCAGCGGCCGCGTAACGAAGGAAGACGTCGAAGCATACATGGCGAAGGAATCGTCGCAGCCCGCGAAAGAAGAGCCTGCGAAGAGCCCGTCCACCGCGGTCATACAGGCGCCCAGGGAAGCGCCTGCAATCCTCCACAGATCGCGCGACGCACGCGAAGAGCGTGTAAAGATGTCCCGCAGGAGAAGGACGATTGCCCGCCGCATGCTCGAAGCCGCTCAGACCACCGCCATGCTTACCACGTTCAACGAGATAGACATGGGTGCGGTCATGGATCTCAGGAAGAGAAGAAAAGACGCCTTTAAGGAAAAGTACGGGGTCAACCTGGGCCTCAACTCCTTCTTCGTAAAGGCGTCGATAGGGGCGCTCAAGGCGTTCCCGCAGGTAAACGCCGAGATCGAAGGCGACGACATGATTCTAAAGAACTACTACGATATAGGAGTCGCCATCGGTGCGACGGAAGGGCTTGTCGTACCCGTGCTCAGAAACGCAGACAGCATGTCCTTCGCCGATATAGAAAAGAAGATCAAGGACTACGCCCAGAGGGCCGAAGACAACGCCCTCACCCTCGAGGAAATCATGGGCGGGACGTTCACCATCACGAACGGCGGCGTATTCGGCTCGCTCATGAGCACGCCTATTCTGAACCCGCCGCAGGTCGGGATACTCGGCCTCCACAAGATAGAAGAGCGCCCCACGGCGGCGAACGGCGAGGTAAAAATACGCCCGATGATGTACGTCGCCCTCAGCTACGATCACCGCATCGTCGACGGGCGCGAGGCCGTACAGTTCCTCGTCAAGATAAAGGAGCTCATAGAGGACCCGGAATCGCTCCTTCTCGAAGGATAACCGGGGACCACAAGAATCGACAACGAAACAGACGCCCGGCCTGTCTGATGCAGCGCCGGGCGTTTTTTTTGCATAAGCCGGAAGCCGGGTATTCGGCCCTTTATATGCAGTGGGGATCTCAGGATATTGCGGGCAGCTCGAATATGCTCCCGTACCTTCCGGTAACCTCCTCCCGAAGCTCAGGGTATTTCGAGAGCGCCGGGTCCTCCGACACGAGCCTGAACGCATCCTCCCTCGCCTCTTCGAGTATCTTCCAATCCCTGAGTATATCCGCGAACCTGAACTGCGGCAGGCCCGACTGCTTGGTGCCGAGGAAATCCCCGGGGCCCCTTATCATAAGATCGGCTTCGGCGATCCTGAACCCGTCCGAAGTCTCCTCCATCATGGAGAGCCGCTTGTCTGCGTCCTCGGACCGCTTGAATCCCGAAATCAGTATGCAGCAGGAATCGTGCCCCCCCCTTCCTATCCGGCCCCTCAATTGATGAAGCTGAGTGAGCCCGAACCTCTCGGCGTTTTCGATAACCATTACGGTCGCGTTAGGAACGTCCACGCCGACTTCTATGACGGTCGTCGAGACGAGTATATTCACATGCCCGGCCATGAACCGCCTCATGACGGCGTCCTTTTCCTCGGGCTTCATCCTGCCGTGAAGTAGTCCTACCGTAAACTCGGGGAAGATTTCGTTTCCGAGCTCCTCGGCCATTTGAGTGGCGTATTTAATGTCCTTAAAGTCCGGGTTTTCAGACTCCTCTATCATCGGATAGACGACGTAAGCCTGCCTCCCCGTTTCGATCTCTTTCCTGACTATCTCGTATGCCTTCTCGCGTGAGCCCTTCCTGTCGTAAAACACGCGCGTCCTGACGGCCTTCCTCCCTGGCGGCATCTCGTCGAGGACCGACACTTCGAGGTCGCCGTAGACAGTAAGAGCGAGGGTCCTCGGTATCGGAGTAGCCGTCATTACAAGCACGTCCGGATTTACGCCCTTCCCCATGAGGCTCGCCCTCTGGAGCACCCCGAACCTGTGCTGCTCGTCTATCACGACGAGTCCGAGGTTCTTGAAATCCACCTTCTCCTGAAGTAGGGCATGAGTGCCGACTGCTATCTGCGCCTCGCCCGACGCGAGGGCCTTGTAGTAAGTGTTCTTCTCGCGCTTGCCAATCCCGCTCTTTAAAAATACGACGCGGACGCCCATACCCTTAATGGAATTAAGGACGGACGACAGGTGCTGCCCGGCGAGTATCTCGGTCGGCGCCATGAGAACTGCCTGGTACCCGCTCTCGACGGCTGCGAGCATGGACATTATGGCGACTATGGTCTTCCCGCTCCCGACGTCCCCCTGAAGGAGCCTGTTCATCGGGCGCGGGGATCTCATGTCGGCCCCTATCTCCCCGAGCACCCGCTTCTGCGCCGAAGTGAGCCCGAACGACAGGCTCGACAAAAGCCTCCCGGTGAGCTCGCCCGTCTGATGAAACGCGACACCCTCCGACTCGGCGACGTCCCTCTTCTTAAGCGCGAGGCCGAGCTCCATCAAAAAGAACTCTGAATATGCGAGCGTCCTGTGCGGCGGCGAGCCGTATACCTCATCGGCCCTTGAGAGATCGATCACCCTGTCTTCCCCTTCCGGGAAATGGACTCTCGAAAGTGCGTCACCGAAGTCCGCTATCCCGCGCCCGGCATTTATTTCGAGAGGAACGGGCAGCGAAACGGTATGCGCATACCTGTCGACTATAGACTTCATGATGCCCCGCATCCGCCTCTGCCTTATCCCTTCCGTCAGCGGATACACGGGCACTATGCGGCAGAAGTGAACGTTGTCGTCGTCTATCTCCCCGCCCTCGTCTATGACCTCTATATCCTCCGGCCGGGGGTGGATAATCTGGAGCTCTCCCCCGTAGCCGACGGTTACGTCACCCGTCAGAATAACGCGTGCGCCTTTTTTATACGCATTCCTGAGATACTTCTCGTTGAACTGAAACCATACCAGCGTCAGAGTGCCGCTCCCGTCGGAAATCACGGCCTGGTAGATGGCGCGCCTCCGGGTCCTTACCCTTCCCGCGGCCAGTATCTCGCCCATCACGGTCTCGCGCCTGCCTGGCTCGGCCCGGGATATCTTCTTTATGATCCTCCTGTCCTCGTACCTTCTCGGGAAGTAATAAAGCGCGTCGCCGACGGTTTTTATGCCCCGCTTTTCGAGAAGCGCCGCTATCCTCGGCCCCACCCCCTTTATGAATTGGACAGGCGTCGAGAACGGGTCACCGCTTTCTTTCTCCGGGGTTATCGGGGCGTCATCCCGGGAAACCTCCGGCGCGTCCCGCTTTCGCCGCCTCTGCGTGCCGGACGGTATCCGTCCGGCGCTCCGGAGCTCGCCCAGCCTCTCCAGGTCTTCGAGCGCCTTCCGGATGGCCTTCTTTTTCCCATCCGTTTCGAGCCCTTCGTAATCGAGGAAGCCATCCCTGATATCCTTTATAATCTCTGCCTCCGCATTCGTGAGTTCGAGCGAAAGCGCCTTCAAGGCGAGGTCGCCTACGAGGGAGTCCAGCGACTTAACCGCGTTCAGCTTCGAGAAGCCGTTTTTAGACGCGAACTGGAGCGGCTTTTCGAGGGCCTTCAGTATATCCGAAAGGTCTTGGAACATTAATAAGATTTTACAGAGGCTTATACTCTGAAAGCAAGCCTGGATCTCAGGTTTAGGTGTCTTTTTTTGAAAATTTGCCAGACTAACCCTATATTCCTATTACTATTAATCATTATTCACCTTTATACCACATTAATATTTGTTACCAAGTATTTAAAATTGTACACCCTGTACAGTGCGATTTTACACACATTCGTGCCGGGCATCCGGATCTTTGACAGACCCAATCTTGTAACCTCCGGTCATCACGAATAATTGTCCGGCTGAACTATATGGCACACATATTGCACCTTTGAAAGCCAAAGAGAACGAAGGCAAGAATCTCGGGCCTGTCACCGACAAAAGGGCTCATGCTTCCGCCGACCTGCATCCAGCACAAAAAAATTTCAGAGAGGACCGGGACACATGAAATACAGCGAAATCGAAGCAACGGGAATCGAGACCGAGAATTTCGGCAGCACGTACGAAGAGGCCCCCGATACGGTAGACCTCCAGGCGGACCTCATGTTCGAAGACGAAAATCCCTCGGAGGATTTCCCTAGAGGAAAACGAACCAAACGGGAAGCCGGGGCTAACACGCCCGACGAACAGTTCAGGATACTGAACGACTATTTCGGCGACATCGCGAAAGAGCCGCTCCTTACGCTCAGGCAGGAAATAGAAATCCCCGCCAAGATGAAGAAGTGCGAGCACAAGGCGCGGCAGATACGCAGCTACCTCGACAAAACACCGTCGAGCCCCCACAGGGAAAGGCTGCATGCATCCTTCAAGGCCTACTCCCTTAAGGCCGGCGATTTAAAGAAGAGGTTTGCCAGCGCCAACCTGAGGCTCGTCATAAGCATAGCAAAGCGCTACATCAATCACGGCCTCCCATTCCTCGACCTCATACAGGAAGGGAACATCGGCCTCATGAAAGCCATCGAGAGATACGACCACACCAAGGGCTACAGGTTTTCGACCTACGCCTCGTGGTGGATATACCAGTCGATAACGAGGGCCATACTCGTTCACCGCGGGGCCGTAAGGGTGCCCGTATACCTGCTCGAAGTCACGAGCAGGGTTTACAGGACGAAATCCCTCCTCCTGAAAGAATCCGGCCGCGTCCCTTCGCCCGAAGAGATCGCCAAGCGCTCGGGCGTACAGCTGAAGTACGTAAAAAGGATTCTCAAGATAACGAACGAATCGATCAGCATGGATTCCCCAATAGACGGCGAGAAGAGAACTCTCTACGATTTCCTCGTGGACGAGGACTCCATCTCCCCCGACTGCACCGTAATCGACTACGAGCTCAAGAACTGTGTGCGGAGCTCGCTGTCCCTTCTATCCGCCAAGGAGGAAGAGGTCCTCAGGATGCGCTTTGGAATAGACAGGAGCGAGACGGTCACACTCGACGACATAGGCAGGAAGTTCAAGCTCACGAGAGAGCGCATAAGACAGATCGAGAAAAAGGCCCTCAGGAAATTGGCCGTATCCAGGATGAAAGACGCTCTTAAGAACTTCAGGACGTCGTGAGACTGGAATCCGTGTGCGAATACGCACTCCGGGCGTGTGTCAATTGTGCGATTACACACAGGAAAATCAATCATACCACGGATTGATAGGATCGAGGCAGAGTTGTAACATATCGTCAATATTGAATATTGCAAAAAGTTCGCAATTTGGTATAGATATTGCAGTATAGTTATTCAAGCCTATCGGCATTGCCGAAGGTTAAAACACTCAGGAGGACTTGACGACATGAGAGTAATGTCCATTTTCTTTGCGTTTTTGTTAGTCATGGGTATTTCCTTAAGCGGAAGCGCCCTCGTAGGCAGCATTCCGGCTATGGCGCAGGACGATCCGCAGGGCGAGATCCCGGGCGGCGAGATTACCGACGAGGCTACGGATGCTGCAGGTGACGCCGCAGACGCCGCCGGCGATGCTGCAGATGATGCAGCAGATGCAGTTCAGGGCGAGATACCGGGCGGTGAAATGACCGACGAAGCTACGGACGGTTCCGGCGCTGAAACCAACGCCCCGGACGAATCGACCGAAGGCGAAATGCCGGGTGGCGACATGCCGGACGACGCTGCAAAATAAGTAACATTTTGCAATAAATAAAAAGGGGGCTCTTGCCCCCTTTTTTATTTTCCAGTCAAAGATTCCTTCCACTCATCACCCGCTGTCGAGAAGCTTTCTCCAATCCACAATCCTTTCAAATCAATCCATGACGATGAAATACCATCCGATCTACTATTGTCCGGGCGATTGTGAGCACCCAACTCATACAATTCCCGATTCGGAATTAGTCGCGGAAAGGTAACGCTCCGGACAGAATTCCCCCGAGCACAGTCACTTGAATTCCAAACGGATCCTGAAGCGGATATAAGGAAGGTGGTCGGGGTGGCCGGACTTGAACCGGCGGCCTCTGCGTCCCGAACGCAACGCTCTAGCCAATCTGATCTACACCCCGACGAGGCTAATAAATCTACAATATTTCAGATGGTATTCAAGTAACCGGACGTAAAAAATACACGTCACGGCACATATTCGTATATCGGCCCCGGGCAGAGGCCGGTACACGAGGGCCCATCCGCCCCCCCCCGCATTATGTATCGCGGGTTTTTCGAATATAATTTTTAGATGGAGGATTTGAACTGATGGAGCTCAAAGAGCTCGGCGCAACAGGGGTCATGGTCCCCGAGATCGGCCTCGGCACCTGGCGATACAGGGGCGGGACAAGGCCGCTCCGGGCGGGCATCGATCTCGGCGCGAGTCTTATCGATACTGCCGAAGGCTACGGCACGGAAGAGATAGTCGGTAAGGCCGTAAGCGGGAGAAGGGACCGGGTATTCATCGCCACAAAGGTTTCGGGAAGGGACCTCGGGCACGACCGCGTCCTCCGTGCGGCCGAGGACAGCCTTGAGCGCCTCGGAACGGACTTCATTGACCTCTATCAAGTGCACTGGCCCAACAGCCGGTATCCGATGAAGGAGACCATGCGCGCCATGGAAACCCTGATCGACAGGGGGCTTATAAGGTACATAGGGGTGAGCAACTTCAACGTGGACGAAATGGAGGAAGCGATTTCGGCCCTCCGGAACAACCCGCTGGTGTCGAACCAGGTCATCTATAACCTCAACGCACGTGGAATCGAAGAAGACGTCATCCCCTACTGCGTCAGGCACAACATAACCGTCATGGCCTACACGCCGCTCGACGACGGCAGCCTTGCCGATGGATTTCGAACCTCCTCCGGGAAAATGGCGGCGCTCGAAGAGATAGCGGAAGAAACGGGGAAGACCACGGCGCAGGTCGCGCTCAACTGGTGCACGTCCGGCGAAAACGTGATAGCGATTCCCAAATCCAACACGCTCGAAAGGACGGTAGAGAACTGCGGGGCCTCCGGCTGGCGGCTCGCGCCCGAACAGAAAGAGCGGCTCGATGGAGCCTTCGAAAGAGATTGGTAATCCAGCCTCTGTGCGGAAAGGTACCATACCTTACATCCGGACCCACGTTCATATGTTATATTTCACATCTGCTATATTTAGAAACTGCAATTATCCAACCAAAATGAAACCGGAGGCGTGATGTCCAGCAATCGATCGACGTCAAAAATGAACTGGGACCTCGGGAGCTATTTCCCCGAATACGGCGGCCCGGAGATGAAGGAGTTCAAGAAAAAGCTCAAGGCCGATATAGGGGCGGTACAGAAAAAGGCCGCAGCCCTGCCCCCTCTGGGCGCCGACAACATGGCCGAGTGGGAAGAGATCGTCCTCGAAGCAGAAGACATCATGAGCCGCTACAGCCACATCGATTCATACATCGGATGCCTCGCTTCGGCGGACGGGCTCAACGAGGACTACGTCCGCGAGGAAGCCGAGATGTCGGCCGTCCACGCCGAGCTCTCGAAGCTCAAGGTCGAGCTCATAAGGGCGCTAAAGGGCGTCCCGGAAGGGGTCTTCCGCCGATTCACGGAGTGGGAGAGACTCTCAGACGCCGCCTATTACATCGGCAGGCTCAAGATACTGTCCGAAAGGAGCATGAGTCCCGACAAGGAAATACTGGCCTCCGACCTCGGCGTAGACGGAATAAGCGCCTGGGGCCGTCTCTACGATACGGTTTCGAGCAGGCTCGAGTTCGAGATGAAATACCCGGACGGCACTGTGAAGACGCTTCCTATATCTCAAAGGCGCTCACTCATGGAAAAACCCGAGAGGGATATACGGAAGGCGGCCTTCGAGGGAGGGAACCGGGCATGGAAAACTATCGAGGATACGGCGGCCGCCGCTCTCAACGCGATTTCCGGAACGAGGCTCACGCTCAACGGCTACCGCGGCATAGACCATTTCCTCGACGTCGCGCTCTACCAGTCCGGCATAAGCCGAAAGACCCTCGACGCCATGTTCGAGGCGATTTACGACGAGATAGAGCTCCCGAAGGATATACTCCGATTCAAGGCGCACACCATGGGCAGAAAACAAATCGCCTGGTACGACCTCGGCGCCCCGCTCGATATAGAATCCGGCCAGAAGCTAAGCTGGCCCGACGCACAGAAGCTTGTCGAGAAATCGTTCTCCGCATCCTACCCTGCGCTCGGGACGTACGCCCGAAGCGCTTTCGACAAGAACTGGATAGACTGGGAGCCCAGGGAAGGAAAGAGGCCGGGAGGGTTTTGTACGGGCTCCCTCCTGACGAAGGAATCCCGCATCTTCATGACGTATAACGAGACGCTCGGCGACGTGCTCACGCTCGCCCACGAGGCGGGGCACGCCTTTCACAGCCACGTGATGAGCGACATACGGCCCTACTCGCACTTCTACCCGATGACGCTCGCGGAATCGGCCTCTACGTTCGGCGAGATGATTCTGACGGAGGGTATACTCCGTGAGCCGTCCATAGGAGACGCCGAAAAGGCGCTCATGCTCGACACCGAAATCAACCACGGCGCCATATACCTGATGGACATACCTGTCCGCTACGAATTCGAAAAGGCGTTTTACGAAGAGAGGCAGGAAGGCGAGGTCAGCGTGAGCCGCCTCAGGGAGCTCATGGCGGAGACCCAGCGCCGCGTCTTCGGCGACGTCCTCGAGGAAGGCGGCGAGGACCCTTACTTCTGGGCGTCGAAGCTCCACTTCTACATCGTCGGTGTCACCTTCTACAACTTCCCCTACACGTTCGGCTATCTCCTCAGCCGGGGGCTCTTCTCCTTGTTCAAGAAAGAAGGTGCGGACTTCCTGCCGAAGTACGAGAAGTTCCTCCGCCTCTCGGGTTCGGATACCGCGGAGAACGTAGCAAAAAGAAGCATCGGAATGGACCTCGAAACCCCCGGGTTCTGGAAGGAATCGATAAGGTCCCTGAGAGAGCCGTTCGAAAGTCTTAAAGAGCTGATGAAAGGCCTCGGATACAGGGCGGGCAGCTAACCGTATCAGAGGGAAGACGGAGCGGGACAGGTTGCCGTGAATCCCGCACCTGTCCGGACGCCGGAGAGTACGGAAAATATCGGCCCGGCAACAGCCAGGTCAGCCGCCCACAATCGCGTTCGGCGAATTGAATCCCACGTCCAGGACCAGGGACGCCATTATGACAAGCATGTAAAGAATCGAGGCGCCGAAGGCCTTGCCGTAACCGGTGTTGTTAAGCGCGCTCTTTATCATCACGTACTCGAAATAAAGGCCCGACACGACGGCGAATACCGCGAAATAATCGGAACAGTAACCGAGGAACCAGAGCGACAGCGTAAGCGGAAAGAGCGAGACGGAATAGAGAAGGATCATGACGTTCGTGTATTTCGTCCCCATGGCGACCGGCATTACGGGAATACCCGCCTTTTTATAATCGATCTTGTATTTCTGGGCGAGGGCCCAGAAATGCGGCGGCTGCCAGAGCATCATGAATATAAACAGTATAACGGCGTCCACCCCGAGGGCGGGGTTCACCGCCGCATATCCTATGAGCACAGGCAGTGCGCCGGGCAGTCCTCCGAGAATGGTCCCGTAGGGCGAGCTCCGCTTGAGGTAGAGCGTGTAAAGGATCGCATAGCTCAGTATGGCGGCTATTGTAAGGGCGGCGTTTACGACATTCAGGTAGTAGAACGAAATGAAGAGCGAGATAGCTATGAAGACGAATGCAATCGCGACGGCCGTTTTTTCACCTATGACCGTAAGGGCGTCGACGCGCTTACTGAGCCTGCTCATGAGCACGTCTATGCGCCTGTCGAGGACGTTGTTGAGAATCGCGGCCCCCGCCGCGCTCAGGAGAAGCGAGAGGAGCGCTTCGACCGTGAGATAAACCGAAGGGAAATCTTTCGCCGCCAGCACCATACCGGCGAACCCGGTAAACGCTACGCTCGTGATTATGCCGGGTTTTGTGAGGAGAACCGTCGAGATTACAATATTCGAAGCTCCCCTGTCCACGTTCCCGATCGTATTCATGCTTACCCCCTCATGCCCCGGCTGAACCGGCATAAATCCTCCTCATCCCCAGGAACCAAGTATAGAGGAATAACGACAGTATGAGTAGAGCGACCGACAAATGAAGCGCCGCGGCGGCGAAGTGAAGCTTCGTGTGTACTATTCCGACTCCGAGGATAATCTGGATTATTATGAGCCCGAGCGCAATCCCGAAGGCGGCGCGGTAGCGCCTGAACCCGTCGACGAACCAGGTGGCCAGGAAAAACCCGAGAACGAGCAGCGTTATGGCATATGCGGCCACCCTGTGGGCGAAATGATTCAAAACCATCCCTGTGAGCTCCGGAGGTATCCAGTAGCCGAGGCACTTCGGAAAATCGGGGCACGCGAGCCCCGAATTAGAATGCCTTACGTAGGCCCCGAGGACGGCCTGAAGGAAGATGAGGACAGCAAGGAAGAAAAATACGCCGTTATATCCGCCGAGCGTGAATACGGGTTTCATACTCTCGCCGTCGAAAAATACTATGTAAAGGGTGAGCGAGAATATGACGAGGGCGTTCGCGAAGTGAAACGTCGTGAGATCGACGGGTATCTCGAGAAGTACGACTATACCGCCGAGGACTATCTGGAAAGCAAGAAGGCAAACTATCAGGACAGGGATCAGCTTCGTCCAGCCCTTGTAGCTCCTCAGTCTCTTGTACGATAGATACACCAGGAAAATGGAGGTGACGCCGCCGATTACCCTGTGCGTGAACTCCATGTATATATCCCACCTGTACGGAGGCACCACGCTCCCGTGGCAGAGGGGCCAGTCCGGACATCCGAGCCCCGCCCCGAGACCGGACACGAGATTGCCCCATATTAAAAGCAGAAAAAGAAAGAAAAGGGTGATTTTACCGATCATTAATCTATTTCGTCAGGGCACCACAACCCTCGTAAACGTATCCACGAACGTCATCGTGATAAGGAGGAAGAGAAGTCCCAGAGGGAAAATGGCGAAAACCCAGGTTATGGAATCCTCGAATTTCAGGTGCATGAAGAAAAGGGCGACGAGCGCAGCCTTGAGTGACGCGACGGCCATGGCTATCACGACGTTCATGGTGCCGAAATCGACGTAGGATACGTATACCGTGATGACCGTCAGAACCATAAGCGCCGCCCAGACGATCAAATATGTCTTGTAAGTCGTTATATGCGCGTGTTTCTCAGAGTGCGAGTGCGATGCCATGTTTTATCCTCCGGCTATCCAATGAGATAAAGTAACGGAAACAAATAAATCCAGATAAGGTCGACAAGGTGCCAGTAAAGTCCGCCCATTTCTATAGGCGTGTTGTACTTAGCATCGAACTTGCCCTTTAGGGTGAGCACGAAGACGACCGCGAGAATTCCGAGACCTATAAAGACGTGAATCATGTGAAGACCGGTCATGAGGAAGTAGAGGGAGAAGAATATACTCGTATCCGGATAAATGTGGTGCGAGAACTTGGCGCTGTACTCGAAGTACTTTATGACGCCGAATGTCAAGCCGCAGATGATCGTTATCAATATGAGTATGGCCGCTGTCTTCTGCCTACCGAGCTTGATAGCGGACACGCCCATGGCCATCGTCAAACTGCTGAAGATAAGGACGCAGGTGTTGATCGCGCCCATGGTTCTGTTGAGCTCGAGATGCTGCTCGTAGAACATCTCGGGAAATCTCGCGTGGAATATCGCGTACGCCGCGAATAGCCCTCCGAAAAGGAGTATTTCAGTTCCGAGGAAGAGCCACATCCCCAGCTTCGAGGAGCTGTACTCCGTCGCCGGATCCATGTGGTGACCGTGTGGTTGCTCGATGTCAGCTTCTGCCATATCTCAGTTAAACCTCCAGCTCCTTCTTTTTTCCGTAACCGTACGTCCAGTCGGTCACTTGCGGTATCTCTTCGAAATTCTCGTGCGGCGGGGGCGACGGTATCTGCCACTCCAGAGAAAGCGAGTTGTACGGATTCTCCGGCGCCTTCGGGCCGCTTATGAGCCCCGACAAGAGGTTAATCACCATGACGAGTATCCCGAATCCCAGTATCCACGAGCCATACGTCGAAAGCGACATCAGCGATTCAAACTCGGCCGGGTAGGACGCATAGCGCCTGGGCATACCCTGAACCCCGAGGAAGAACTGCGGGAAGAACGTTACGTTAAAGCCGACGAAGACGAAGAACCAGGCTATCTTCGCGACGGTTTCGTTGAACATCTTTCCGAACCACTTCGGGTACCAGAAGTGAAGCGCCCCGAAGAAGCCCATGACCGTGCCGCCTATCATGACGTAGTGCATGTGCGCGACGACGAAGTACGTGTCGTGGAGGTGAACGTCGGCGGCGAGCGCCCCGAGGAACACGCCCGTGAGTCCGCCTATGGTAAACAGGAATATGAATCCGAGCGCGTAGAGCATGGCGGAATGGAGCTGAATCGAACCTTTGTAAAGAGTGGCCGTCCAGTTGAAAACTTTAATAGCCGTCGGTATGGCGACCAGGAACGTCAGGAACGAGAAGATCATTGCCGCCGTTTCCGAAATACCACTCACGAACATGTGGTGGGCCCATACGAGAAAGCTTATGAACGCGATGCCGAGGCTCGAATAGGCTATGGCCTTGTAACCGAATATCGGCTTTCTCGAAAAGACCGGGATTATTTCAGAGATAACGCCCATCGCCGGGATAATCATGATGTAGACCGCGGGATGTGAATAAAACCAGAAGAAGTTCTGAAAGAGTATAGGGTCGCCCCCCTTGGCCGGGTCGAAGAATCCGACGCCGAGCGTCCTCTCGGTTATCAGGAGAAGAAGCGTTATGCCGACAACCGGGGTTGCCAGGAGCTGGAGTATCGACGTTGCGTAAGAGGCCCATATGAAAAGCGGGAGCCTGTGCCAGGTCATCCCGGGCGCCCTCATTTTGTGTGTCGTGACGATAAAGTTAAGACCGGTGAGAATCGACGAGAACCCCAGAACGAAAACACCGAAAGTCATGAGAACAACGTCGGTATTGGTGGTCGCGCTGTAGGGTGTATAGAACGTCCATCCCGTATCGGCCGGTTTTAAAAGACCGACGAGGAGAATGGCCGTCCCGAGGAGATAAATCCAGTAGCTCGCTATGTTCAGCTTGGGAAACGCGACGTCCCTCGCGCCTATCATGAGAGGAATAAGGAAGTTACCGAAGCTGGCCGCGAGACCGGGCACGATGAAGAAAAAGACCATTATAGAGCCGTGAAGTGTGAAGAGTACGTTATAAGTATGCGGATCGACGAAGTCCGACGCCGGGGTAAGCAGCTCGAATCTCATAAGAAGAGCGATGATCCCGGCCGCCAGGAAAAACAGGGAAGTAGACACCAGGTATAAAATCCCGATCCGTTTATGGTCCGTGGTGAGGATCCAGGAAAGAAAACCCTTCTTCTCCAGGAACGGGACATATACATCGTGGGCAATCGTATGATTTGCCATTTTAAATCGCCTCCTTGAACTGAAACCCTTTTATTTAAGTGTCTTGATATAGGCAATTACGGCCGTCACTTCGTCATCGCTTAGTATACCCTTAAACGACGGCATCACCGGCTGAAAACCCTTGACCGTCTTGGCCTGCGGCTCGAGAATCGACTCTCTCAGATAATTTTCGTCCGCATCGACCTGCGAGCCGTCCGCAAGCTCCACCTTATGGTCGTATACACCTTTAAAGGACGGTCCGACGAGCGTCGAGCCATCGACGCTGTGACACGCGTTGCAGCCCTTTTCCTTGTATATTTTTTCACCGAGCTCGGCCGGAGGCAGCGAAGCGACAGACTGTCCTCCCTCGCCCGGGAGACCGCTCTCCCATATGTCGTACGCCTCGGGGCTCAGCACGTTAACCTTCCCGAGCATGACGGAATGCCCGGTGCCGCAGTATTCGGCGCAGAATATATCGAACGTTCCGATTTTCGTCGGCGTAAACCAGAGCTGCACGTACCTGCCGGGGAGAACGTCCTGCTTCGTACGGAACCCGGGGACGAAGAAGCTGTGCAGCACGTCGTCCGACATCATGACCAGCCTGACGGGCCTGTTCTGCTCGACGTAGAGCTGGTTAAGCGTCTTCTTGCCGTTATAGTAATCGAACGTCCAGAGCCACTGCTTGCCGGTGACCGTAATATCCACCGCATCGGCAGGGGGATTCCTCATTTCTTTATATACAACGAAGCCGTAAACGAAAAGAGCTATAAGGAGTATCGATGGAATGACAGTCCAGATAATTTCAAGCGGCTCGCTGCCGGTTATGTAAGGCGTTTCTTCGTCGTCTCTCTTTCTCTTGTACTTTATCGCGAAGACAACAAGAATCACGGTTATAAGCACAAAAAAGAAGAGGGACAACAAGGTTATTGTCAAAAGCACCCCGTCTACCTTGCCCGCAAGATTAGATGCTACCTCTGGAATCCAAGTCATGTGTTTATTTTAAACCTCCCATTCTCCTATTCGGGTCCTTTTTTCTCTCGCCTCCAGAAATACGTAAGCACGCAGCAAAGTGTCAGCAAGGTGACGATTCCTCCCGCCTTGACCACGTTAAGGGCCTTGAGCGCGTACCTTTTCCCGATCGGGTCGCACTCGTAGCAAAAAAGCAGTACCTTGTTCAATATACCGGAGGCTCCGATCCGCCCTTTCGACGCTTCTACGAGAGAGAGCCTGAAATCGAGAGGCTCGTGCTGAATCCCTTCGAGATAACGTGAAATCCTTCCGTCCGGCGTGAGGATCATAATGGCCGAAGGATGGGCGAACTCATCGCCGTCCTCCAGGAATTTAAAACCGACGGCGTCCGTCAATTCCGCTATGTTGTCCGCGTCACCGGTGAGGAACATCCAGTCACCGGAAGAGGGCTCGCCGCGAAGGACGCTCTTCCTGTACCTTTCGCCCTTTTCAGACGCCATCTCCGGGGTGTCGTCCGGATCGAAGCTGACCGTTATGATTCTGAAATCCTTTCCTACGCTGAAGGCCTGCTGCTCGTTTACTACCTGAAGCAGGCCATCGGAGGCGAAAGTGCAGACGCGCGGGCAGTTGAAATAAACGAGGCTAAGGACGGTGGGACCGTCCTTGTAGATGAGATCCTTGAAATCCACCTCGTTCCCGTTTTCATCCTTTAAGGTAATACCATCGGGAATAACGTCGCCGAGCTTATCGTCCAGCCCAACGTTTTTTATGTCCCTCGAATCCGTGATAGCCGCCGCAAAATCGGCACACAGCAAGATCACCAGAAACGCCAGTACGTAAATTTTCAATTGCCTTGTATACATTTATTTATGACCGCATTTAAGACAACTCCACCCCATAAACACCGTATAGCTGCAACAACCGTCTCACTCAGTCCAGAGTCCGCTATAAATCCTAAATCATAGTATATAGTATGAGGTGGGTGAAGGACATCATAATACAACTCCGACGGATAAAATATCCGGAAGAGAATACTCCCGAAACGACCTGAAAACGTGGAAGATTTTATCCTATTCTTCCCCCATGTCAAGTTAGCGCTACGCCCTGCCGCCGGGGCCGCCGTGTTGAATTATGTGGTTTAGATCTTAGAATAATTATCATGATATCTATTACTCACACAGGCCTTAGAGTAGGCCACGCATCGGACCCGGGCGCCATAACCGGATGCACCGTGCTTCTCTTCGACAACCCTGCATTCGGAGCCATAGACCTTAGGGGCGGCGGCACGAGCACTAGGCAGATAGATCCCCTTCTCTCCCACAGCACTTTCGGCAAAATCCACGGCCTTCTGCTTACGGGCGGGAGTGCGTTCGGGCTCGACGCCGCCGGCGGGGTAATGAGGTATCTCGAAGAGAGGCATATAGGGCTCGACGTCGGATACGGCCTCGTCGTACCGTCAGTGCCCGCCGCCGTCATATTCGACATCGGCATCGGCAAGAACATAAGGCCGGATGCCGAGATGGGCTACAGGGCCTGCGTGAACGCATCCTACGACGGAGTCGAAGAGGGGAGCGTCGGGGTCGGGACCGGCGCGACGATAGGGAAGCTCCTCGGCCTCGGGCACGCGACAAAGGGCGGGCTCGGGACAGCCGCCTACAGATTCGACAACGGTGTTATAATAGGCGCTATTGCCGTGGTGAACGCGTTCGGCGACGTCGTCTCCAGGGAGAACGGCAGGGTCATAGCAGGGGTGCGAAAGACCCCGGAGAGCGCGGAATTCGCCGGCACGGTGAATCTCTTCAAGGAAGGCGTCAGGTTCAGGCCGGGCGGCGGACAAAATACCACGCTCGCCGTCGTCACCGTAAACGCCAGGTTCTCAAAGCCCGAGCTCGGAAGGATAGCCAGCATAGCCCAGACCGGGCTCTCGCGGGTTATATCGCCGGCGCACACCGTCGCCGACGGCGACGTCGTTATAGCGGTCTCCTGCGGGGACATGGAAGGAGACGCCAACGTCTCCGGCATCGTAGCGGCCGAGCTGGTCGAGGAATCGATAATGAGGGCCGTCAGCCTTTCGAAGGGTATGGGAGGCGTGCCGAGCGCGGGCGAGCTCGACGGGAAAGGGGCTACCTGAGCTCGACGGCGGCTTCGGGCATCGGGAACTTCCGCATCCTTACCCCCAGCACTATACCTATACCTATCATCGCAGTAAGGGTTGACGAGCCGCCGTAGCTAAGTATGAGAAGCGGCACGCCCGTAATGGGAAGAAGCCCTATAACCATGCCGACGTTCACGACGGCATGCCAGAAGAACATCGCAGCGATACCGTAGCAAACCAGGATCGAGTACGTGTCCCTGGATCGGCTGGCGGTATCCAGTATCCACAGGATTATCATGAAATAGAGCAGGAGCGCGAAGAAGCCGCCGACAAACCCCCACTCCTCGGCGAGAACCGAAAACGCGAAGTCCGTCTGCTGGGCCGGGATAAACCTCAGCTGTGACTGCGAGCCGGCCATGAAACCTTTCCCCGTGAACTTCCCGGAGCCGACGGCTATCTGGGACTGTATGGCGTTATAGCCCGAGTTGAGCGGGTCGCGGGCCGGATCGAGAAACGTCATTATACGGCTCTTCTGATACGGCTTCATGAAGTAGTGCCACGCGGGATAGGAGAACCCGACGATGACGGCAAGTATAATCGCGAGCGTAATCTTCCTGACCCCCATGAAGAGGATCATGCTGCCCGATATGAGTATTATGAGCAGCCCCGTGCCGAGGTCGGGCTGAAGCATAACCAGCACGAGAGGCAGCGCGACCAGGAGCGCAGGCTTTACGAGATCGAGAAGGCTGTAGGGAAGGCCCTCGTAGTCGCTGTCGTAGAATCTTGCGAGCGCCAGCACGAGGGGGATCTTCGCGAGCTCGGACGGCTGTATGCTTGCGAAGGGTCCCAGCATTATCCAGCTCTTGGACCCCGCCACTTCCTTCCCGAATACGAGCACGAATATCAGGAGGAATATCGATACGGCATAGATGTGAAGAGAGTATCTCTTTATCAGCTTGTTGTTTATAAAAGAGACGAGAACCATTACGACTACGCCCAGGGAAAGCCATATAGCCTGTTTTTTGAAGTATACGAGACCGGTTTGATAGGACGCGCTGTAAAGATTGAGGAGCGCCAGCGCCGCGAAAGCTATGGTCATGAAGAAGAGCGACCATCCGAAGCTGTAGAGGAGCCGCCTGTCAAACATTATCATCGGCGTCTCTCTCCTTCTTGAGGTCGAAATAATATTCCATGATTCTCTTCGCCAGCGGCGCCGCAACCGAGCCGCCCTTGCCCCCGTGCTCGACGACCACGCTGACAGCTATCTCGGGCTTGTCAGCCGGGGCGAAAGAGGTAAACCATGCATGGTCCATGTGCTTTTTCGCATCCGTTTGCGAACCGAGAGAAATCACCTGTGCGGTTCCCGTCTTGCCCGCGACTTTTATATCCTTGAGAAGGGCCCCCTTTCCAGTCCCGCCCGGGTCGTTCACGACCCCGACCATGGCCTCCCTTATGAGGGCCAGCGTGCTGTCCTCCACCGGAAGATGCCCATGTGGAGGAACCGTGTTGACCGTGGTTTCCCCGCTGAAGGCGACTTCCTTTACGACGAGCCTCGGCGTGAGCAGCGTCCCACCGTTGGCTATGGCCGCCGTCATCATGGCGACCTGAAGGGGGGTCGCACTGACATACCCCTGCCCTATCGCGGAAACTATGGTCTCACCCTTATACCAGGGCTTCTTGAATCTTTCGAGCTTCCATTCCCTGCTTGGAGCGACCCCGGCCCTTTCCTCGATGCCTATGCCCGTAGGCTGGCCGAATCCGAACGCGGTCATGTACTTCGAGAATCTCTCGATACCGAGCTTCTCCGCGAGCTTGTAGAAATATACATCGCAGGAGTGAACCAGCGCCTGCCTCATGTTCATCGATCCATGCCCCCCCCTCTTCCAGCACCTGTACGTATGTGTGCCGAGCCTGTAGGAGCCGGGGCAATTAAACCTCATGTCCGGATCGATGACCCCTTCTTTCATAGCCGCCGCGAGCGGGACCATCTTGAATACCGAGCCCGGTGCGTAAAGGCCCTGCGTCGCCCTGTTTACGAGAGGATAGTTTTTGTCGTTAAGGAGCTCGGCCCATTTCGCGGCGTCGATCCCCTTGACGAAGTCCGCAGGGTCGAACGTCGGCCTGCTCGCCATCGCCAGCACGTCGCCGTTCCTTACGTCGATAACGACTATCGCGCCGAACTCTTCACCGAGCGCCTCTTCGGCCGCCGCCTGGAGGTCCATGTCTATCGACAGGACGACATCTTTTCCCGGGACACTGTTCTTGTTGACGAGGTCCTTCCTGAAGAGATCGGAGTGCACTTCCCTTCCGAGGGCGTCCGTCACTTTCTGGACGAAGCCGTCATCCCCCCTCAAGGAATTCTCCCATGTCTTCTCGACGCCGCTCTTTCCGACGAGGCCGTTCCAGTTGAGCTCGGGGTTGGCATTGAGCTCCTCTTCGCTGACCTTCCCTATGTACCCGAGAAAAGACGCGCCGAGGACGCCGTGCGGGTACTGACGCAGATTATTGACTTCGATCATGAGCCCGGGAAGCGAGCTCCTCCGCGCCTCTATCACGGCAAGCTGGTCGCGGTTGATATCCTGTGCGATGGTGACGGCCTTGAACCTGCTTTTCCTCGCAGCCCGGAGGATCTTGTCCCTGATCTTCGTGCTTTCGATGTCGAGTATGAGGGATAGATTATCGCTTAGGGCCTGTACATCCTCGACGTCTTTCGGAAGAATGGAAATATCGAACGACGGTCGGTTCACGACGAGCTCGCGGCCGTAGCGGTCGAGCACCCTCCCCCTGGGGGCGGGGACCCTTTCGATCCTGATCCTGTTACCGATCGAGAAGCTCTCGAACTCGTCGCCCTTTATGACCTGGAGGAACCAGAGCCTCGAGACGAGCGCAACAAACGCCAAGCAAAGGATTATCGTCGATATGACGAGCTTACCTTTGAAGTCTTGCATATGCCTTTCCGGCCGCCCAGAAGAGAGGCACCCCGACGGCGGTGTTCACCACGCCCCGAAGCAGAATCTCACCAAGCGGCAGCCTTAAACCGGGCTCTCCCCTGATTACTATTATAGTCATTATGAACAGCCACGTAAAAACAGTGCTTCCGAATATTACGAGCCCCTGAACCAGATACTTTTTGAGATACACGTGGCTCGAGCTCGACTTTACCAGAATGTACGCGCTCAGGCGCGAAAGCGTAAACGTCCCGGGGAGGTTCCCCGAAAGCACATCCATCAGGTAACCGTTTCCCGCGGCTATAAGTAAGCTGCCCCTTACTTCGGAATATATCGCCAGGAATACAATGAATATGAGGTTGAGGTCGGGATAGATATGCCCGCCTCCCGGGGACAGCACCGTCGACTGAAGCGTTATCAGCGCGAGCGACAGCACGGCGAGAAAGAGAATCATAAGAGCGCTATTCATTTAGCACCAGGCTGTTTACGGGTTTTTGAATTATCAGCACCTCTTCGAGCGAGTTCAGATGTACGTGCGGAGAGATCTTGGCGTTGATGAAGCTCCCCTTGGATCCTATGCCCGTGACCGTCCCTATCACGACGCCCTTCGGGAAAAAGCCGTCCTTCCCCGACGATATCACCTTGTCCCCTTCGCTCACGTCCGATTTCTTTTCTATGTAATCCATTTCGCACCCGGCCCCCGTGCCCTGTACTATCCCGCGGGCCCGCGTCCTGTGTATGTAGGCGTCAACGGCGCTTACGGGGTCCGTAATGAGGAGCACTTCGGAGCTCCTGTCACCGGCCAGCAGTATCCTGCCGACGACGCCGTCGAAGGACGCGACAGGCATGCCCTCCGTCACCCCGTCCCTCGTGCCCTTGTCCACTATTATCACCTGCGAGCGGAGTATCGACGGGCTCGCGCCGATTACGTTGGCCGGCACGGCGGGATAGGAGCTCTCCTCCCTGAACTCCAGGAGCTTTCTCAGCCTCGTGTTCTGGATGCCGGCTTCCGAGAGCTCGAACTTCTCGCGGCGGAGACGGCTGATTTCCTCCTTCAGCCGTACGTTCTCTTCCCTTAGATTCACGAGGTGAATGTAATCGTTCCAGGTTCCGGACATGACGCCGGCGACGGAGGATACGAATTTTTGCGGGTAGTAGGTGAGCGTCAGCACGAACCTTGCGGCGGGCGTCTGCTTTTCCCGTTTTTCGAGGTCAAGAGAGAACAGCTGTATAGCTATGAGTAACAGAACGATAACTATGAAAATTGTGCGGCGTTTCAGGAAGCCCATAGGTGTACGTTAACAACCGAGGTCTTGGCCTTACGGCCGTGCCACTCTTTACGAATAGTTGATGCTGACTTCCCGGAGGAGGTCGAGCTCGTCGAGCGCCTTGCCCGACCCGTAAACAACGCAGGTCAGCGGATCCTCTGCGCGGGATACCGGAAGACCGGTCTCCTCTTTTATGAGCTGGTCGAGGTTACCGAGAAGCGCTCCGCCCCCGGTGAGCATTATTCCGCTGTCGACGATGTCCGCCGCAAGCTCGGGCGGCGTCCTTTCGAGGGTCTGCTTTATACCCTCGACTATAAAGCTGACGGGCTCTGTCAGCGCTTCCTTTACCTCTTCGGACGTTATCTCTATCGTGCGCGGGATGCCGGCGCGGAGGTCCCTGCCCTTCACGTTCATCGAGCCTATCTCGCCGTTACCGAGAACCTTGCCGAGCTTTTTCTTGACGTCCTCGGCCGTCCTCTCGCCGATGAGCATGTTGTAGTTACGCTTTACGTACTGGAGTATGGCCTCGTCGAGCTTGTCGCCGCCCACTTTTATGGACTTGCTGACGACTATGCCCGCAAGCGATATGACCGCTACGCTCGTCGTGCCTCCGCCTATATCGACGACCATGTTCCCCGTGGGCTCCGTGACAGGCATACCCGCCCCTATGGCCGCCGACATCGTCTCTTCGATGAGATAGACTTCCCTTGCGCCGGCAGCTTCGGCGGATTCCCTGACCGCTCTTTTTTCGACCTCGGTAATCCCTATGGGCACGGAGACTATAATCCTCGGCCGTACGAAGCTTTTCCTGTTATTGTGGGTTTTACGGATGAAATATTCAAGCATTTTCTGAGCAACGTCGAAGTCCGCGATTACGCCGTCCTTGAGCGGGCGTATGGCCTTGATGGAGCCAGGGGTCTTACCGACCATATTCTTCGCTTCGCGCCCTACGGCAAGTATCTTTTTTATTCCTCTCGAATCTTCCTGAACCGCCACGACCGACGGCTCGTTGGCCACGATCCCCTTCCCCCTTACGTATACGAGTGTGTTCGCGGTGCCGAGATCAACCGCCAGATCGTTAGAGAACCAACCCAGAATAGTATCGAATATCATGTCCCATCGCCTCCTGCCCTAATTATAAAATAGAAATTAGTAAAACGTTACTAGAGATTTAGAAAAGATACTCAACGTTCAGTCTTAAGTATCTGAAAACACAAAAATAACCTAAACTGATACTATAATAGAGAGGGAGATAAAATCAAGGATTATAGGGGGTTAATTTCGATAAAATGGCGATTTTTCTCAATTCGCCGGGTCTGATTGAACGAACGGGAGCGGTCTTACGACGCCTTTCCCCCGCGCGCCTCCAGGAGAGGAAATATCCACTTCCGTCCCGGGCTCGACGAATTCCCGCCTGACATATCCGAGCGCGACGCTGCGCCCGAGAGCGGGCGAAAAGGCCGGGCTCGTAATCCTGCCTATTTTCTTTTCCCCGGCGAATATTTCGTCGCCCGCCGAGGGGGTATAGCCGTCTTCCATCACTATGCCCGAGAGGTGCCTGTTCACATGCCCCCGCCACTTGATTCGGGCTACGACCTCCTGACCGACGTAGCACCCCTTCTCGAAGCTGAGCGCGTTCCATATTCCTGCCTCGATCGGTATCGTGTCTTCGTCCATGTCCCTCCCGTATACGGGAATGCCTGCTTCGATGCGGAGGACATCGAGCGCCC
This sequence comes from Candidatus Dadabacteria bacterium, assembly GCA_020849425.1. Classification (GTDB taxonomy): domain Bacteria; phylum Desulfobacterota_D; class UBA1144; order Nemesobacterales; family UBA2774; genus JADLGH01. The sequence goes on along the minus strand of JADLGH010000010.1, from coordinate 1,757 downwards.
GTGAGCCGACGGGCTCAAGGCCGAGGCCCTTTCCCCTTTCGAGAAGATAATTCCACACCCCTTCCGCGCGGTCTCCCGGAACGTAGAGGTCAAAGCCTCTCTCGCCCGTCCTGTCGGCCGAGGCGCAGATGACTTCCGCTCCGCAAAGGGAGGCTTTAAAATGTCCGTGCTCTTTTAATTCGGGAACGGTTACACCCGCGGCTTCGAGAACACCTTTCGATTCCGGCCCCTGAACGGAAAAGAGCGAAAGCTCCTCCGTAACGTCGTCCACGGTAGCCTTGTACGAAATCCTGTATTTGAGAAGCAGGTCCTTTATCCCGGTGTTGAGGCCGGGCTCGAGATCGAGGAGGACAGAATCCGTTTCCCTGTAAACGCGCATGTCGGAGAGCATTCTCCCCTTAACCGTGAGGAGCGCGGCGGATGCGCCCTCGCCCGCAGTGAGCTTCATGACGTCGTTCGTCAGCATGCCCTGGAGGAACTTGAGGTGCTCCTTTCCGGCAAGGCGGAGCTTCCCCCTCGCGGACAGGTCGAGCAGTCCCGCTTTCTTTCTTACGGCCTCGTATTCCCCGGGCCAGCCGCCGTACTCCTCCGGCATTGTGGCGGCATTGCCGCCGGCGTTAACCGGGGCGCCGCCGGGCCCGTTTGAAGTCTCTTTATTTTCCATCGCGGTCTCTCCGTACTGTTTAGTATAACCAGAGGGCCCGGTTTGCCGAAACGTCTCGCCATATTGAATCCATGGCGCTGTTCGGGATATCTAATCCAGAACACCGGTATATATACGGAGCCTCTTTTCGTACTTGAAAAACCGCTTTCGAAATGTAGTATAAAGCTGGGTCCGGCAGGACAAAAAGCGAGGTAACCGATGATAGACAAGGGCACTCTTACAAAGAAGCAGAAGGTAATAATAATGGGTTCGGGCCCGGCCGGGCTGACGGCCGCGATATACACGGCAAGGGCCAATCTCGAGCCGCTCGTTTTCGAGGGGCTCGAAGCCGGGGGGCAGCTCACGCTCACGACGGACGTCGAGAACTTCCCCGGATTCCCCGAGGGCATACAGGGTCCGGCGCTCATGAACGCCATGAGAAAGCAGGCCGAGAGATTCGGCGCCGCGTGCCTTCGCGAGAGGATAGACTCCGTCGATTTCAGCGAAAGGCCTTTTAAGGTGGTGTCCGGGGACATGACGTTCGAGGCCGAGACGTTTATAATCGCTTCGGGGGCGTCGGCGAAGATGCTCGGTATCGCATCCGAAAAGCTCCTCCTCGGAAGGGGCGTATCGACATGCGCCACATGCGACGGGTTCTTCTACAGGGACAAGGAAATAATAGTCGTGGGCGGGGGAGACAGCGCCGTCGAGGAAGGGACGTTCCTGACGAAGTTCGCGTCCAGGGTAAACATCGTCCACAGAAGGGACCAGCTGAGGGCTTCGAAGATCATGCAGGACAGGGCGCTCAAGAACCCGAAGGTGGATTTCATATGGAACTCCGAGATAGACGAGATTCTCGGGGACGTGGAGAACGGCGTAACAGGCGTCGTGCTAAGGAACACCAAGACCGGCGAAACCACCCGTAAGGATATAGACGGCATATTCATAGCGATAGGGCACACGCCCAACACATCTATATTCAAGGGCAAGCTCGACATGGACGAGCTCGGGTACCTCATCACGAAAGAAGGCTCGACCGAAACCAACGTGCCGGGCGTCTTCGCGGCGGGCGACGTTAAGGACAACAAGTACCGCCAGGCGATAACCGCCGCCG
>JADLGH010000009.1 GCA_020849425.1 Candidatus Dadabacteria bacterium | reverse complement strand
TTAAGAAAATCGAGTGGATGAGCGTTAAAAATCCGATGTGGGGCTGTGGGCCGGTGGAGGATTTAGCGAAGAAGCGATGATTTTTAGCAGAATTTTTCCCGGCCCGTGATTTTTGCTACTTTTCATCAAGGAAAAGTAGAGAACCCTTTCTCCATATCTACCAGCTACTACAGAACGTCCCCCGCAAGGCCGCTAACCCCGCAGCCTCTACCAGCTTTCGAAGTAGCAAGGCATTGCTACAATCACCAGCCGCGCTTCAGATGGTTTCAGCAGCTTCGCCGCTACGTCGAAAATCACACGCATGTGTGTGTCATTCCCAACGATTTCGAGCTAGCGAGGAAGGAAAGAACAGGAAACAGAAAGCAAAGCTGTAAGAAACAAAAAAACGGCGCCCTGCGCACGATGCCGTACGCAGGACCCGTCAAAGAATTGCAATCATCGACCGGCCCTCGCCGGTCGCCCGAAATCTCTATTTACCGAAATGTAAAACTCTACTGCGGACGCGCACCCTTGCCCGGCTTCGGCTTGGGCATGCATGCGAGCTGACCCTTCCTCGTCTCCGTACACTGGCCGTCTATCTGCCTGCCGCCGGTGATGATAACCGTGCAGTCGTCCCCCGTATTCTTCGCCATGCAGGGCTCGGCGAGCTCGGGCGGGACCTGGCCCTCCACCCTCACCCTCGGCCCGGGCGTGGGCTGGGCCTCCATGGCGCCGTCATAGCCGCCGGAAGACGTATCCCCTTCCATGCCCGACTCCGGCGCAGGGGTCGCGGCCTCCATGACCGACTCGGTCTCTACCGTCTCTTCCACTTCCACTTCGTCTTTCTTTTCCGACGAGCAGGACGAGAGCATGAAAACCCCCGCGAGCGTCAACACAACCGCCGCGGAATAGAACATCCTAAAACCGAAATTGAATTTTTTAACCATATGTCTGTCTCCTGTAAGAGAAACTATACACGATAATTTTACGGGTTATGAAAAATTCTCAAACCCCGGTCCAGGCGATTGCTCCGCCCTTTGTAAAGAAAATAAAATTCCGCGATTCGAGCGTGTTGCGGCCATTTCAGTACGTGCCGGGGAATCCTGTAGCTATCAGTATCAGAAGCGCGATGACTCCGCTACCTCCCGGCGTAGCATGTTCGGAAACTCGAGCATCAAAAGCGCGGAAGATGATAATGATAACGGCAATGCACGGCTACTTCGGTTTCCCGTGCACGTGGTACACGTAGTGTGTTTTCCGACGTAGCGCGCAAGGAGTCTATAGGAATCAGAAGCGCAGAAGTGGTAATAGCAACGCACAACTACTTCGATTTCCCGTGCACGTGGCACACGTAGTGTGTTTTCCGACGTGGCACCTTCAGAGATTCTAGTGCCGGAAGCGCGTCTGGTTGTAATGGCAATGCACAGCTACTTCGGTTTCCCATGCACGTGGTGCACCGCGTCCTCTGTCTGGGCGCCGTGCTTCATGAGTAAAAGCGCGACGAGAAAAGCGGCGACGGTTATACCGCCCGCGAGATAATACCCGACGGCTATGCTCCCGGACATCGTGTTCCTGAGAGCTTCGAGCGCCTCGGGCGAGCTCGCCGCGAGCTTCGCGACGGCGTCCGGCTGCCCCTGGAGCGCGCCGGTCACGAGCCTGCCGAATTCGGCGGACCCGCCGCCGTACTCCCTCGCCACGCGCGAAGCCCCCATGGTCTCGAGCCCCGCGACTACGCCGCCTATCGACGCCAGCCCCACGGTCGCCCCCACCTGCCTCATCGTCTGCATGACGCCCGACGCCTGCCCACGGAGGCCGCTCGGCGCGCGGTTGAGCGCGTCCGTATTCGTCGGCACCATCACGAGCCCTATGCCGCACCCGAGCACTATCATCCCGGGCAGGAGCACCCAGAACTCCGCACCCGCCAGGAACGGCGCCTGCGAGAAGAACCCGACAGCTATGAGGAACGACCCCACGAGCGCCGGGGCCTTGACCCCTACCCTGTCGAATATCCTCCCCGCCATCTGCGACATCACGACCACCGCCAGAATTATAGGCATGAAGGCGAGCCCCGTCTCGACGGGCGTGAACCCGATAATGTTCTGAAGGTATATCGCGCCGAACACGATTATGATGATCATCGCGAACTGTATGCAGAATATGAGGACGGCGTCGGCCGTGAACGCCCTCACGCGGAACAGCCGCAGCTCTATCAACGGGTCGTCCGTGCGGAGCTGAAAATACGCAAACGCCGCCATGAGGAGGAGTCCCCCGCCGACGAGGCCGTACGTTATCGGCGAGCCGAACCCCCAGTCGTGCCCCTGCTGAAGCCCGTAGACGAATGCGAACATGCCGGCGATGAGCAGCGCGGCGTAAGCGGGATTGATCTTCCTCCCAGGCTGCCTGCCCTCGGGCGGCTTCGAGACGTAAGTCATTACGAGCGCGAGCGCCGCAACCGGAAGGTTTATCCAGAACACCCAGCGCCACGACAGGTACTCCGTCAGGAACCCGCCCAAGAGCGGGGCCAGCGCGAGGAACGCCTGCGCGACGCCGACGTAAATCGCCATCGCCTTCCCCCTCTCGCGGAGGTCGAAGGAATCTATGACTATAGCGGCGGACGACGGCAGCATGAGAGCCGCCCCGAGCCCCTGGACGGCGCGCGCCCAGACGATTATCCCCTCGTTCGGCGCGAAGCCGCACGCTGCAGATGCGAGGGCGAAGAGCACGACGCCGGCGACGAACGCATGCACGCGGCCGAGTATGTCGCCTATCTTGCCGCCGAGCGCCACGGTCGCCGCGAGCGACAGCACGTACGCGTTCACTATCCACTGGAGCCCCGTCTGCGAAACAGCGAGGTCGGCCTGTATCCGGGGCAGCGCGACGCTCACGACCGTCTGATCGACAAATATCATCGACAGCGACCCGGTCATCGCGATGAGCGTCATCCATTTGTGCCTGTTATCCGGGGTCATATAACGAAAACGCCCGAATATACCTTCGGAACGGGCGAGGGTTAAAATGTAATCGCCGGCGGGGGAATGTCAAACCGGCCCGGGCGGGTTGGAGAAGGCGGTCCGAATACCGCCCGGCCGCCCGAAATGATTTCTCAGGCAGCCATCCCGGCTTGTCGAATTTTAACTCACATCGATTCTATCCGGTCGATATATATCCGGGGTAAATATGCGACGGAACGGAAGCCTGCCGCATGCATCGCCCGGGGCAGCGGAAGAAGCCCGGAGGCAATCCGTAAACGCCGGCGTATCGTCACTTTCGCGATCATCCGTCCCCGGTATAACCCCCGCGCCATCCTGCCCGAGCGCCACCTTCCAGAAGATTCCGGGAACATGGTCCCACGGGTATGGGAATATCCGCGGATGCCGGACGCGCCGATCGTCGAGCAGACCGGCTGCACGCGCGCCGCGGGCGCTCAGCCCGCGCCTTCGCCCTTCCCCGAAAATATCAGCAGCAGCATCTCCGTCCCGTCGAGCCTGAGGTACGAAAGCTCTATATCCGTCGATGGGAAGTGCCACTTCCTGTCGGCGGATGTGCCCGGATCGTTCGAAGTCTTCTCGACGTCCGGCGGGCCGTACTGAGACGCGAGGCTCTCCTCGAGCTTTATGAACGTCTCCGCCCATCCGTACCCCTCCGACGCGTTCTTCGGGACGAACACTATCTTCCTGAGAGTCTTCGTTTCCGAGTCCATCCACAAGCTGGCCCTGAGCGGGACGCCGCCTATCTCGAGGGCCGAAAGCTCGATGTCGCTGTAGGCATTCTCCTGCGAATCCTCGCGGGGCTTGTGCACCTTCAGGTCCTTGCCGAACGCCGCCTTGACTTCATCCCCCGTCATGCCCCACTTGAGCGATTCCCACCCTGAGACGTCGGGCGGCTTCCCGGCCGTTGACGCCGTCGAATACTGCACTGCGAGCACGAACGTGATAAACGTTATGAAAGCGATTACTTTCCGCACGCTGCTCCTCCCCACCCCTTCCGGGGCTTGTTCGGATTTATAACAACTATAGAACAAAGCCCCCCGAATTCAAAGGCACGCCACGCGCGCAGGAATTCGAAGTGGCAGCGCTTTGCCATTACCACCCGACATGCTCCAGGTGCCTTTAGCACCTTCGGGGCTACGTTCGTAAATCACACATGCGTGTGTCTCGAACAACGATTCCGAGCAAGCGAGGAATCACCCTGTTTCAGTCATCCTGAACTTGTTTCAGGATCTAGTCTTTTACTTTTGTCGTCTCGAACAAACGTCAGAGATCCGTCTTTCATCCCATAAAATTGCAAGCCGCACTTGTCGCGGCGCCTGTCGGGGCGAAGCCTTAGCGTAGCCTGAAAGCCATGCGTAGCCGGACGCGGCGCAGCAATACCCCTCCGGGCCGGCGCACCACGTGCGCAAGAATTCGAAGTAGCAGCATTACACTATTACCGTCTACCGCGCTTCTGATGGTTCTAGCAACTTCGGCGCTACGTCGAAAATGACACTACATGTCTGCACCACGCGTGCCGGAATTCGACGTAGCTGACTTGGAAATCCATAGCACCGCTCAGTCGTCTATCCCTTTTAACCACCTGACTTGCCCCGCAGAAGACATCGAGTGGATGAGCGTTAAAAATCCGATGTGGGGCTGTGGGCCGGTGGA
>JADLGH010000008.1 GCA_020849425.1 Candidatus Dadabacteria bacterium | reverse complement strand
TCGGGGGCATAACCAACGGCGCTGACCTTATAGTCCGCATAGCCATAAAGCCGACCTCGTCCATATCCAAGGTACAGAAGACCGTAGACAAGTGGGGGAACCCGAAGGAGCTCGTAGTCAAGGGGAGACACGACCCGTGCCTCTGCCCGAGGGCCGTCCCCATAGCCGAGGCCATGGTCAATCTCGTGCTCGCCGATCATCTTCTAATGTCGAGAACGGCCAGGATCTGACGCAGTCTCTTTACCTGCCCATACCCCCGAATTATCCGCTCTTCGTTCATGGAGGGATGCGGCACGCCGCGACACGACACGCGCGTTTCGCATTACACTTTACGATCGATGTTTGGACTACAAGCCATCCGCACTGTTTCTACATACGCGTCTATTCCCCGTTCACGAGGCCTGTTTATTTATTACGCCTAATGTGTTGAAACTAATTACAAACTGCACTAGACTTCGGATAGGGGAACTGGGATACTCCTTTCGAAAAAGGCAAACTGCGTGAAAGCGCAGGACGCAAAGCCACAAGCCTAAGGGCGTCTCTAAAACCGGCGTCTATGGCGGTTGGGTTGCCGATGGTATACAACTTGCAATAATTGCAATAATCGATGATAATTATACAAAAGCTGTAAACAATATTCTTAAGTATATTAAAGAATATTGGCAAATTTAGCTACCCAAAGAGGCGACAGCATGGGTATTGTAATCAGGGAGAACAAGGATCGTCGCAAAAACGACCGCGTCCCGGCGAGCTTCAAGGTTTATTCCAGAAATACCGGAAAGCTTATAGGCACAGCCAGGAATCTATCCCTCGATGGGCTCTTCGTGGAAACGGATGAGCGCTATACCCCGGGCACGAAGCTTCTCGTCGAATGCGACCTTTCCGAATGGTCGCTCCCCGTAAAAATCTACTGCGAGGTCAAGCGGGTCGAGCCCGAGGGCGACATGCCGGCGGGGATCGGCCTCGAGTTCGTAAACCTCTACGATTCGGACAGGATGAAGCTCGAAAACTTCATCGCCAACAACGAAAACAAGCTCAATTCCGACGAGTACTACCTTTCGGATTTCACCGACATACCCGACAAGGACCTCTTCAAGAAGACCGAGATATTCTGGCAGTACAAGCTCGACATGGAATCCAAGGGGTACATCAGGTACAGGAGGCCCCTGGCCTCCCCGTCGGCCAACAGGGTAATAATCGACGACGACTTCACCGGGAAGAAGAAAGAGATGATAATGATGGGCAGCAACAACTACCTCGGCATCACCTCTCATCCGAAAGTCGTCAGGATCGCGCTCGAAAACCTCCAGAAATACGGCGCGGGCGCGGGCTCGGTGCCGCTCCTCGCCGGCACCTACGACATACACAGGCAGCTCGAAATGAAGCTCGCCGAGGTCAAGGGCTGCGAGGACGCGATAATCTTCCCCAGCGGATACGTCACCAACCTCGGGTGCATACAGGCCCTCGTCAAGAACGACGACCTGGCCGTCATAGACAGGCTCGCGCACGCGAGCATCATAGACGGCTGCATGCTTTCGATGGGCAAGTTCAGGACGTTCAAGCACTCGGACGTCGGCAGCATGGAGGGCGTCCTCAAGCGAAACCGGGACAACTTCAACGGTAAGCTCGTAGTCATCGACGGCGTGTACAGCATGGACGGCGACATCGCTCCCCTCCGCCAGATAACGGAGGTAGCCCACCACTACGGCGCGAAAGTGATGGTGGACGAGGCCCATGCGACGGGCGTCATAGGCGACAGGGGCCGCGGCACGCCGAGCTACTTCAAGATGAAGCCCGGCGACGTGGACATCGTCATGGGTACTTTGAGCAAGTCCCTTGGAGGCATAGGGGGCTTCGTGGCCTCGACGAAGGAAGTCGTTAACTATCTCCGCTACTATACGAGGTCCTTTTTCTTCTCGTCGAATTTCCCGCCGTCGGTGGCGGCGTCGGTGCTGGCGGCGATAGAGATAATGGAGACGGACGTCGAGCTTCACCGGAGCCTCTGGCGCAACATCAAGTACATGAGGGAGGGCCTGAAGGCGCTCGGATTCGTCACGGGGCCCAGCGAAACGGCCGTCATACCCGTCCTCATAGGCGAGGAGCTCAAGCAAAAGAAAATGAGCAGGCGGCTCCACGAAGCGGGCCTCTACGTAAACGCCATCCCCCATCCGGCGGTGCCCAAGGGGCAGGAGAGGTTCAGGTTCAGCATTATGGCGACGCATACGATGGAGGACATGAACGAGGCGCTCGACATAATCGGGAGCCTCGGGAAGGAGTTCGGCGTCATAGGAAGCGCCCCCGTGAGGAATATCCCCGAGGGCGCGGGATATAGCGTAAGGGAGATATCCTCGCCGGAGGACATGGAAAAATCCGTAAGGCTCTCCTGGGACGTATATAAGGATTATCCGGCGTGGGTCCCCTATTTCCTCATAAAGGACCAGGTGAAGCTCGTCTCCTACGATTACTACTATTTCAGGAAGGTATACGGGAAACGCCTCGTCGCCGAGGAAAACGGGCGGATAGTCGCGGCTGTGAGCGCATTTGTCGATAACTACTACAACGATTTTCACAACGTTAAGAACGGCTTCGTGGGATTCTTCGAGGCGCTTCCGTTCAAGGAAGAGGCGGTCTCGCTTCTTTTCACGGAGGCGGAGGAGTTCCTCAAAAAAGAAGGCGTAAGGGAGATCATCGGCCCCGTAAACGGCATATTCGGCCTGTTCGGCGGGGGGCTCCTTTCGAGTAATTACGGCAAGGTGCCGTCGTTCCTCCAGGTCTACACCCAGCCCTACTACCACGACTATTTCACGGCCGCCGGGATGTCGCCCATAAAGAAGCTCCTCCACTACACCATCGACTTCAGGCCCGAAGAGAACGCCGCGAAGATACAGAAATACGCAAAGGGATTCAAGGCCCACCGCGTCAAGATAAGGCAGATGAAAAAATCCGAATGGGAGAGCGAGGTCAGGGGCGTCGTAGACGTCTTTAACCGGTCGCTCGCGCATCTCTGGGGCAACGTTCCCCTCGAATACGACGAATTCATAGAGATAGCGGACGAGTTCAAGGCGCTCATAAAGCCCGAATTCTGGCTCGTTGCCGAGGCCGGCGGAAGGACCGTCGGCTTCATAGGCGGATTCCCGCAGTACGCCCCCGTTTTCCGGGGGCTCGACGGCGAGATGAAGCCCCACAGGCTGCTCAAGCTCCCGCTGAAGATGAGGGGCATAAAGGAAGGCGTCCTCATGATAGAGGGCCTCCTGCCGGAATACGCGGGCTCCGGGCTCGGCACGGCGCTCCTCGCGGGCGTGTGCGCGGCGATGATGGAAAAGGGTTACGAAAAAGCCGCCGGAACGTGGGTCCTCGAAGACAACCCCGGATCGCGGCGCATGGTCGAGAAGCTGGGCGGCAGGGTGGACATACACTGGGACATGTACGGAAAGCAGGTCGAAGGAAACGATAACGACAAGGGGTTGATAGAAATAGAGTAATGCCGGTTACAGACAAGGACATGCTGAAGAAATCGGCTTTCAGCGTTTTGGCCTTTCTTCTGCTGATATTCTGCATAGGAAATCTCGTACTGGGAATCACCTGGATAGGCAGGTCTTACCCGGGGTTTTTCTTTTACGGCAACATGGTCGTAACCGACATAACCCCGGGCGTCGAGAACGGCGAGCAGCTCACGAGGTTCAAGGACAGGGTCACCGAGGCAGACGGCGTCCGCATAAACAGCCCGGACGAGCTGCTTAGTATTACCGACGCGCTCCCCGTAGGGACCGACGTCGAATACACGATAGAAAGGAACGGCTCAGGCTTTAAGGTCGGCATACCGGTCCAGACGTTCACCGCCCGCGACTTCATACAGATGTTCGGCGTTATATTCCTCATGGGGGCCGTCTTCTTCGTAATAGGCGCCATCGTTCTCAGGACAAAGCCCAACGCCCGCGAGAGCAGGGCGTTCTTCCTCTTTTGCGCCGCCATATGCGTATGGTTCACGGGCTCCTTCGACGCGCAGGCGTCCCACGTCATGGAGCAGCTCATCTTCTTCGCCTGGGTCTTCAGCCCCGTGGCCGGCATACACCTCATGTTCATATTCCCGTCGGATACCCGCATAAAGGCGTCGGCGCAGAACATCATATCGCTCGTGTTCCTGTTCATATCGGCGATGCTCTTCATCCTGCAGTTCATATTCTTCCATTCATACGACGTCTGGAAATACATAAACACGGCGACGTGGATATACGTCGTCCTGAGCACGGCCATATTCCCGGCGTCTTCGCTGATGACCTATCTCCACCCGGCCTCGGCCCTCGCGAAGCAGAGGGCCCAGATAATCCTGCTCGGCTGCATATTCGGGCTCCTGATACCGGCCCTGGCGGCCACGGGAATAACCGTCTTCAACATAAACCTGCCCTATAACCTGATGGCGCTCCCGGTCGTGATATTCCCGCTTTCGATAGCCTACGCCATAGTAAAGCACAAGCTCTTCGACATAGACGTCATTCTCGAAAAGGCCCTCACGTACGGCCTTCTCACGGGGGCCGTCGTCGCGATGTCCGCCCTTACGATATTCGCGTTCAACGTCGTTTTCGCCAGGTACGGCGGCTGGCGGAACCCGGCGTTCTTCGTCGTCCTGAGCGCGTTTTTAGTAATAGCGCTGAACCCGCTCAAGAACCGCATACAGGATTTCGTGGACCTCACGTTCTTCAGAAAGAAATACGACTACAAGCGGGCGGTCGAAGAGGTCAGCTACGCGATGACCTCGCTCCTCAGCCTGGACAAGATCGTAGACAAGATAATCTCCATAATCGAGAGCACGATGTTCGCCTCGCCCGTCCTCGTTTACATATACAACCAGGACACGGGCGCGTACGAAGCCTACGTCAAGGACGGGAGCGACGTCCCCGCCGGGGCCGCCGGGCCGATAGGGGAGGACGGCGCGCTCGTCCGCGAGCTCAACCAGCAGAAAAAGGAGCTTTTCAGGGAAGACATAATTTCGGACGATAGATACAAGCACGATTCCGAGGAGCTCCTGGACGAGTTCGACAGGTTCACGGCGTCTCTCTTCGTGCCCGTCTTCTTCAAGCGTCAGCTCATAGGATTCATAGTCCTCGGCGACAAGAAATCGAGGCTCTCCTACACGTCCCGAGACGTGAACCTCCTCAGGGTACTCGCCAACCAGAGCGCCATAGCCATAGAAAACGCGCTCGCGTTCAAGCTCGTCGAGGATTACGCCAAGAAGCTCGAAAGGACGAACGTCGAGCTCAAGGACATGCAGACCCAGCTCGTACACGCCGAGAAGATGTCCGCGATAGGCCAGCTCGCCGCCGGCGTAGCCCACGAAATAAGAAACCCGCTCAACATAATAGAGGGCGCGCGCTACTACCTTTCGACCTACATGGTCAACGAGGAGAACTCCGAGACGGTCGGGGAGTATCTCGACTACATCAAGCAGGAGATAGACAGGACGAACAGGCTCATCGACAGCCTTCTCAAGTTCTCGAAGGCGGAGCCCCCTTACTTCGAGAAGGTCGACATAAACTCGATCCTCGAAAACGTGGTCATACTCGTAAGAAAGCAGCTCTCGGACAGCGACGTAAAACTCTCGACGAAGCTCGACCCGGGCATCCCGCTGATAATGGCCGACCCGAACCAGCTCTGGCAGGTTTTCATAAACATCATACTTAACGCCATACAGGCGATGCCGAAGGGCGGCTGCCTCGCGATCGAGACATCGCTCGGGTACTCGGATTCGGGCCCCGCACCGGCCCGGAACGTATGCATAAGCTTCGAGGACACGGGCGTCGGCATAGCGAAAGACGATATTTCGCGCATTTTCGATCCGTTCTTCACGAAAAAGGACATGGGAACGGGGCTCGGTCTTTCGATAGCGTACAAGATAATCGAGAAGCACTCCGGGCGGATTATAGTGAGCTCGGAGAAAGACAAGGGCACGATATTCACGATTGAACTTCCTGCAAATAATCTTAATATTAAGGTAGGAGAGGCGAATGGCTGAGAATCTGAAAAGGGTTCTTGTCGTAGACGACGAGCAGCTCATTTTGAAAATTATCTCCGACATTTTGACCAAGGAGGGGTACGATGTCCTTGTCGCCAACAACTGCGAAAAAGCGGCGGAGCTTCTGAAAACCACCCGGTTCGACGTCGTGCTTTCCGACATCAAAATGCCGCTCAAGAGCGGTATAGATCTCCTGGAGGAGATAAAAAACAAGGACCCTAACATACCCGTCATCCTGATGACCGGGTTCGCATCCCTCGAAACGGCGGTCGAAGCCGTCCAGAACGGGGCGTTCGACTATCTCATAAAGCCGCTCGATTACGGAAAGCTAAAGAGCGTGATCGAGCACGCGTCGGACAGGTACGAGCTCTACAAGGAAAATACGCGGCTCCTGAAAGACCTGAAGGAGCTCAACACGAACCTCGAGAAGAAGGTCAGGGAAAGAAACAGGGAAATAGAGAACACCCTCCACAGCACTATAGAGAGCATAATAACCACGGACAGGGACCTCGTAATCGTAAGCTCCAACCCCAAGACCGCCGAGATATTCGGCAAGGAGTGCAGGGGCGAGAAGCTGAGCTGGCTCTTCCAGGGCATAAATTTCGAGACGATAATCCCCAAGATACTGAGCGACACCTCCTACTCAACCAAGCACGAAATAAAGTACGAATCGAAGTTCCTCGAAGTCTCCCTCTCGCCGCTCCGCGATTTCGAATCTGGCGAGATATTCGGCGTCATTGCCGCGACGGAGGACATTACCGAGAAAAAGAAGCTCGAAGCCCAGCTCATACATTCGGCGAAGATGTCCGGCGTCGGCCAGCTCGCGGCCGGCGTCGCGCACGAGTTCAACAACATTCTCTCCGGGATAATCGGCTACACGAGCCTCGCCCTCACGAGGAACGACCTCGAAAGCATAAAGAAAGACCTCCATATCATAGAAAAGGCCTCCGACAGGGCCGTCGAAATAGTGAACAAGCTGCTTTCATTCTCACGTCAGAAAGGCGAGAAGTTCCAGGTATCGCAGATCGAGAACGTCATAGACGACGCCCTCGGACTCGTCGAGCATACGTTCGACACGGAGGGGATACGCATACTCCGGAGCTACGAGAACGTCCCTCCGATAAGGCTAAACCTGGGCGAGCTGCAGCAGGTATTTTTAAACCTCGCCATAAACTCGAGGCACGCGATGCCGAACGGCGGCGCCATAGCCATAAGCACGAAGCTCGCAGACGACTTCGTGAGAATCGATTTTTCGGACACGGGCGGCGGCATATCCCCGGAGAATCTTTCGAGGATATTCGAGCCCTTCTTCACGACCAAGACGGGCGAAGGCCCCAGGGACGGGACCGGGCTCGGCCTCTCCGTCATATACGCCATCATCGAAAGGCACGGCGGACGGATAGAGGTGTCGAGCGAAGTAAACAAGGGCACGACGTTTACCATATACCTCCCCAACGTGCAGTCCGCGCCGAAGGCGTCCGAGCAGTCCGAGGCCGCGCCGGGAAAAAACCCGAGCGGGAGGGTGATAGAGCTCAGGCGGAAGGGGAACGTCCTCATAGTCGACGACGAGGAATTCATAAGGGACATAGTGAAGGAATGCCTCACCAGCACCGGGCACAACGTCATCACGGCGGGGAGCGGCGAGGAGGCCCTCGACCTACTGAAAGAGAACCACTTCGACATAATGTTCCTGGATTTCTCCATGCCGAGCAAGGACGGGCTCGAGCTCCTGAGGGAAATAAAGGCCATAGACCATAACGCGAACGTCGTGATAATAAGCGCGAGGCCCGAGGAGCAGCTCCCGGACGAGCTCTCGGACGAGGGCTCCTACAACATTATCAAAAAGCCCTTCTCCGTCGATCAGATACAAAACGCCGTTAGCAGGGTCCTCGGGGCCGAAGCCGCGAGCAGGTAAGCCGCGTGCGGTATAATACTGCCGTGACCAGGTACAGATTCAGCATATTCGTAAACGACGACGAGATATATTCGGGCGACTTCGGAGAGGTGCCGGAGAAAAAAAGGGCGACGATAGCGAACGACCTCGCCGAATGGTCGGGCTCGCTCGGCAAGAGGGGCCTTAACGAGCTCATCTATTCCCACCTCGCCTGGTACGAAGAGAAGGACCTCTTCTGCTCCGAATGCGGCGCAAGGGCAGGGGACGGGGACGATGGAGGCAGGGAGTGCGCCCGCTGCGGCGGCAGGCTGGTAACGAGATACATCCACGAAAGAAGCACGCGGCTCGACATGATAATGACCTGCGTCGGGATGATAACGGAAGTAAAGATAACCGAGACGTAACGCGGCGCTTTTCAAAGCCCGAGCCCGGGGTATAATCTCTTTACCCCCATCATTCAGGAATCCGGAGTAAAGTCGAAATGAAGCTTATCGTCAAGGGACAACTCTTCCCCAGCATATGGAGCCTGGCCGGGAGCGTAAGGAAGCTCAGGAACGAAAGACGGCTCGTCAACATCGGCTCCGGGGCCGTTACGGTGCCGGTTTACGAAGTCGAGCTTCCGGACGGAACACACAAGGACGGCCTTTACTTCGTCACGCCCGAAGGAACGCGCCTCTACTTCTACCCCGGCGACCAGTACCAGATAGGCTACCTCGCCTCCGAGCTCGACTCGGACCCGCTGGCGGCAAGGCATTTCCCGGGCGAGGCGGCGTCCGCCGCCGGCTGACGACCGTTTTGACCGATTGGCGGGTTTATGTACCATTAATCCAGATGGACGATCACGGCCACTCACACGACATAGGCGGCGGCTCGCAGAAAAAAGCGCTTTTAATCGTGCTCCTCTTCACCGGGGCGTTCATGTTCATAGAAGCCGCGGCCGGCTACTACACGGGGAGCCTTGCCCTCCTGTCCGACGCCGGGCACATGCTGACGGACGTCGTCGCCCTCACGATAGCCCTCATGGCCGTATGGTTCACGTCGCGCCCGCCGACCGCCCGGAAGACGTTCGGATTCTACAGGGCCGAGATACTGGCCGCCTTCATAAACGGCCTCCTCCTGTTCGGGATATCCGTATGGATAATCATAGAGGCCTTCCACAGGATAAAAGCCCCCGAGCCTGTAAAGAGCCTCGACATGACGATAGTGGCCGCCGCCGGGCTTTTGCTTAACCTCGGCTCGGCATACGTGCTCTATAAATTCAGGAGCGACAACCTAAACATAAAGGCCGCGATGTATCACGTCATAAGCGACGCGCTCGGGTCCATAGGCGCCATTGCGGCCGGCCTCGTGATGATATTCACGGACTGGTACTACGCCGACAGCATAATAAGCATTTTTATCTCGGTGCTCATACTGAGGGGCGCGTGGACGCTCATACGCGACTCGTCCCACATACTCCTCGAAGGGACGCCGAGCCGGCTCGACATAGACGCCGTGGAAAAATCCATATGCTCGCACGACGGTGTAATGAGCGTCCACGATCTCCACGCATGGACGCTCACGCAGGGGCACGAAGCCCTTAGCGCACACCTCGTCGTTTCGGACATGCAGTCGGGCGAGGCGCTCATGGGCGAGATAAAATCGCTCCTCCTCGAAAAGTTCCAGATAAGCCACGTAACACTCCAGATCGAAACCGAGGAGTGCGACGAGGCCCAGAGCCCCTGTTACGGGAATTCCGACACGAAAAAGGCGTAGCCGCAAGCCGGATACGTCTCCGTGAATTCAATAATCCGCACAAGCACGACGTCCGGTAAGGCCCCGTGACAGGCTGCGCCCTCGGGAGGATTCTCGGGAACCAAAAAAGAAGGCCCCGGCGGGATGCCGGGGCCCTTAGTTTATTGTCCGATATTTAAAGGGTTACTTAGCGCTCAGAACCTCGGACGCCTTCTTCGTGGCCGCTCCGAAATCGAACTTGTAGCCGAGGCCGTTAAGGACGCTCTCTATTGCGGCCACGGCCGTGATGGTGTCCGTGACGTCTATGTCGCCTATGTGGGATATGCGGAAGATAACGCCCGTTGCCTGGTCCTGGCCGTTTGCGACCGTGATGCCGAACTCGCTCGCAAGCGCCTTGATAACGGGGCCCGACCCGATCTCGGGCGGGGCGATTATAGTCGTAAGCGCCGGGCTCGGAACGCTCTTTACGTAGGGCTCGAGCCCTATCGCCTTCATGGCCTCCCTCATCGCGGAGGCAAGCTTCTCGTGGCGCTTGTGCATGGCCTCTCTGCCCTCGGCCTTAAATCGCCTGAGCACAGCGGCAAGGCCGATTATGAGCGTGACGGCCGGGGTGTACGGGGTCGTGTTATTCTCGGCGTTCTTGAGCGCCGGCTTTAAGTCGAAATAGAACTTCGGAAGGTTAGAAGATGCGTAGAACTTCCACGCCTTCTGGCCGAGCGCTATGAAGGAAAGCCCCGGGGGAAGCATGAACGCCTTCTGCGAGCCGCCGACGAGGACGTCGATGCCCCATTCGTCGAATTCGAGCGGGAAGACGCCGACGCCCGTGATGCCGTCGACTATGGATATGACGCCGTCTCGCTTGCGGGTTATCGCGGCTATCTCCTTCGTCGGATGGAGAACGCCGGTCGAGGTTTCGCTCGCCTGAAAGAGGACGGCCTTTATCGAAGGATCGGCGTCGAGCGCCTTTTCGACCTCGGCCGGGTCGGCGGAATGTCCCCATTCAACCTTCATCTCGACGACGTCGAGCCCGTAGGCGCGGGCTATCTTGCCCCACCTCTCGCCGAACTTCCCGCCGTTTATCACGAGAACCCTGTCCCCGCTCGAAAGCGTGTTTACCACGGCGGCCTCCATGGCCCCCGTGCCGGAGGCGGCGAGTACGAACACCTCCTCCTTAGTATCGAATACATACCTGAGCCCCTCTCTCACCTCGGCGAAAATAGCCTCGAATTCCTTGGTCCTGTGGTGGATGATGGGCTTCGCCATTTCCAGAAGAACTTCGCTCGGGACAGCTACCGGCCCTGGTGTGAAGACGTAATTTTTCACTGTTGAAATCTCCTCCGTATATACGGTGTTGGAATAGTTCCGCGAATAAATTGCGGATTGTTGTCATATTCTGAAAGCACTTTTCTCGAAACGACCTCTTGCCCGTGTATAAATATGCGACAACTTATCCAGTGATGGCGATTGATTACGTTGCCGACAGGACGGAAACCATAAAAAGTTACCCAAATTTCACGATAACTCAAATGCCGGGACGGGGATTTTCTTCACTTTTTATCACGGCGGATATTCCTCCGAATTATCCCGCCCGCATAAAGTGGCGTTATTATTTTATTAAAAACGATCGAGGGAGGAGCATCGAGATGAATACCAGATACAAGGCGGGGGCCGGCGTCCTTATCGCGGCGCTTTTCATTCTGGCCGACTTATCCTTTTTGTCCGCCGCCGGGAACGCGGAAACCCCGCCCGACCTCAGGGGAGCGTGGAAAGGCACGGGCGAGGTCTACTACCCCGGCGCCGTGAAGAAGATCGATACGGAGCTCAACATAACAGAGCAGGACGGTTGGTATTTCAAGGGGACGAGGGGCTGGAAGCTCGTCGATCCCCCCGAGAAGCCGCTCGGTTACATAATGAACACCCCGGTCAACTAGGCGGACGAGCCCTTCCTCGGTGTCGTAGGATTCGACGGCAAGAGCCTGACGCTCGTCGAGAACGGCGATTTGGGGACGATGAAAGCCGTCCTCGCCGGCGAGGACAAGATGGAGTTCCTTTACTACGAGCCGGGAGAGCACCCGCTCGTCTTCAGGCTCGTTCTCACGCGGGAAAGGGCCGGGGAGTAAAGGCTTCGCCGGAGGCCCGACCCGGAATCGCGTCCGTAGCCGAAACTCTATACATAGCGGCTTCATTCCGCCGTCATGTACATGCCGCGCTCTACCGCAAGCGCCCGCGAATTCTTGCATTCGGGCCCCGGGCGCTTATATTATCCCCATAAGCGAATTCCGAATTGCATTTAATCCAGGGAGAAAACGATGACCGGAGAGAACAGGGAAAGAATTCAGGATCTCAAGAAGAGGCTGGCCACGCTCGGAGACTTTCTTTGACCTGCCCGGCAAAAACGCACGTCTTAAAGAGCTAGAAGAAATAACCGGCAAGCCTGACTTCTGGGACGACGCCGCCAGCGCCCAGGGGATACTGAGGGAACAGTCCCTCGTCAAAAACACGATCGAAAACTGGGAGAAGCTCTCAAGCGAGCTCGAAGACGTCGAGTTCATGGAGGAGCTCTCGCTCGAAGAAGAGGACGAGGAAGCATCTAAAGAGGCGGGCGAGAAGCTCGCGGAGATCGAAAACGGCGTCGAGGAGCTCGAATTCAAGCGTATACTCGGCGAGCCCGACGACGTCCGGAACGCAATCGTGTCCATAAACGCCGGGGCGGGCGGGACGGAAGCCCAGGACTGGGCCGAGATACTTTTGAGGATGTATCTCCGATACGCCGAGCTGAGCGAATACAAAACCGAGATGGTCGAGTACCAGGAAGGGGACGAGGCAGGGATAAAGAGCGCGACGTTCCTCGTTCAGGGGGAGTACGCCTTCGGGTACTTAAAGGGCGAGAGCGGGGTGCACAGGCTCGTCAGGATATCCCCGTTCGATTCGAACAAGAGGCGGCACACGTCGTTCGCGTCAGTCTTCGTATCGCCTGAGATCGACGAGGACATCGAGGTCGATATCAACGAGAAGGACCTTCGCGTGGACACGTACCGTGCGAGCGGCGCGGGCGGACAGCACGTCAACAAAACTGACTCCGCCATACGCATAACGCACTTGCCGACGGGCATCGTCGTAAGCTGCCAGAACGAGCGCTCGCAGCACCAGAACAGGGCGACCGCCATGAAGATTCTGAAGGCGCGCCTCTACGAGCTCGAAAAAGAGCGGCAGAGGGAGAAATTCGACGAGATCCAGTCGACGAAGAAGGAGATCGGCTGGGGGAGCCAGATTCGCTCCTACGTACTCCACCCGTACCGGATGATAAAGGACCACAGGACGGACTTCGAAACGGGCAACGTCGATCCCGTCCTCGACGGCGATCTCGGCGAGTTCATAAAGAGCTATCTCCTCATGAGCTCCGGGCAAAAAGCATCCTAGGAAACACGCGCCGCCCCGCCCTGCGCGGGCCCTTTGATTACTCATCAAGGGTGGTATATTTATGCCCGGAAACGGCTTCCGCAGGACTCGCCGAATCCGGGGCTTAAAGCCTCTCCGGAGGGAGCATATTTGAAAATCGGCATAATCGGTAAAACGAATATAGAAAAGACCTTCGAGCTCGTTTCCGCACTCAGCAAATGGCTCGTGGACAGGGACGTCGAAGTATACCTCGACAAGCCCCTCGCCAAACGCTCCCCGGCGGGGAAAGCAGCCGCAGCCGAAAAGATACCCACCCTCGTCGATATCATCCTCGTTTTCGGCGGCGACGGCACGTTCCTCGGCGTCGCGCGCCTCGCGTCGAGGCACGGGACACCCATCCTCGGCATAAACCTCGGCGGGCTCGGCTTTCTGACCGAAATAACCGTGGACGAAATACACCCGATGATGGAGCGCATACTCGCGGGCGATTACGAGGTCGAAGACCGGCACATGCTCCTCACCACCATACGCAGGGGCCGGAAGAGGATCGGGAGGCACGAGGTCTTAAACGACGTCGTCATAAACAAGCAGGCCGTCGCCCGGATAATAGACCTCGCCATATACATAGACGGCTCTCACGTGACTACGTACAAGGCCGACGGCCTTATAATCTCGACGCCGACCGGCTCGACGGCGTATTCGCTTTCCGCCGGCGGCCCTATAGTCCACCCTACCCTGCCCGTCACCATACTCACGCCCATCTGCCCGCATACGCTGACCAACAGGCCGCTCGTCGTATCCAGCAGCATGAAGGTCGAGATAGCTATAACGACGCAGGAGCCCGACACGTACCTCACTCTCGACGGCCAGATAGGGATACAGCTGAGCACCGGCGACGTGGTCGAAGCTATACAGTCGAATACGAGCGTAAAGCTGATAAAGTCCCCTTACAGGGATTTCTTCACCATACTCAAAACCAAGCTCATGTGGGGGGAGAGATATGGCAAGGTCAACGGATGAGCAGTTCCTTCACGACTGGGTAATCAGGAAGATAAAGGAAAAGTACGGCCGCCTTTACAGCGAGGTCCGGACGAACCCCGGGGACGAGAGGGCACACGAATACAAGGGCAAGTACCCGGACGCCATACTCGTCAATTACGGCCAGGTAGTCCGGATAGTCGAGGTCGAGACGGCCGAGACGATAGAGCCGGGGAGGGTTCCCAAGTGGAAGGAGCTCTCCGAGCTCGGAGTCAAGCTCACCCTCCTCGTGCCGAAAGAACAGCAGAACGCCGCGAGGGACATTTGCTGGAAGAGCGGCCTCGCGGCCAAGGTCAACCTCGGGAGCTTCGAGGTCAACCTCGACATCTGACGCGGCCATATCCGCCGCCCGGTGCTTCTAACCCCCCGCAACCCTTGGAGTTCTTCCATCCTCCGGGGCTCCGTACGTATATATTTTATTAAACGAGCCGGGCGTTGCCGGCCCCCGGGGCGGGTATAATAACCGTATCGTACCGCACCGGGGCGGGGCCTTCGCTTTCTTGCCACGGGGCGCAAATTTGTATAGGCTTTTCCCGCATCCAAGGAGGCGAATAGATGTCGATACTCGAACAGGCGGACCCGGAAATATATGCGGCCATAAAGGCCGAAACAGAGCGGCAGGAATATAAGCTCGAATTAATAGCGTCCGAGAACTACGTCAGCGATGCTGTTCTCGAAGCGCTGGGCTCGGTGCTCACGAACAAATATGCCGAGGGACTCCCGGGCAAGAGATACTACGGCGGCTGCGAATTCGTGGACGTGGCCGAAGACCTCGCCCGCGACAGGGCGAAGGAGCTCTTCGGATGCGACGCCGTGAACGTCCAGCCCCATTCGGGCGCCCAGGCCAACATGGCCGTTTACTTCTCGGTCGTCGAGCCGGGCGACACCGTGCTCGGCATGAACCTCGCCCACGGCGGGCACCTCACCCACGGAAGCCCCGTGAACTTTTCGGGGCGGCTTTATAACGTCGTCGCCTACGGGGTCACCGAAGACACGAATCTCATAGATTACGACGAGGTGAAGAGGCTCGCGCTCGAGCACAGGCCGAAGCTCATAATCGCCGGATGGAGCGCATACCCGAGGGACATCGACTTCGCCAAATTCAGGGAGATAGCCGACGAAGCCGGCGCGCTCCTCATGGCCGACATAGCGCACCCCGCCGGGCTCGTGGTCGCGGGGCTCTACAGTGACCCCGTCCCTTACTGCGACTTCGTTACGACGACGACTCACAAGACGCTCAGGGGCCCGAGGGGCGGCATGACCATGATGAAGGAAGAGCACGCGAAGAAGGTCAACAGCCGTGTGTTCCCCGGCGTACAGGGCGGCCCGCTCATGCACGTTATCGCGGCCAAGGCGGTCGCATTCAAGGAAGCGCTCGAACCCTCGTTCAAGGAATACCAGGAGCAGATTTTGAAGAACTCGAAACGCCTCGGCGGGAAGCTCATGGAATCGGGCTTTAAGCTCGTCTCCGGCGGAACGGACACGCACCTTAACCTTATAGACCTCCGGGGGACGGAGCTTACGGGGAAGATAGCCGAGGAGACGCTGGAGCAGGCCGGGATAACGGTGAACAAGAACGCCATACCGTACGACCCCCTGCCGCCGGCCGTGACTAGCGGAATAAGAATCGGCACACCGGCGATCACGACGAGGGGAATGAAAGAGAAGGAAATGGACGTCATCGCCGGGTTCATCAAAGAAGCGTTCAACAACCCCGGCAACGAGAAGGTGCTTTCGAGAATAAAAGACGACGTAAGGGAGCTGTGCTCGCAATTCCCGATATACAGGCACAGGCTGACGTAGATGAAATGCCCGTACTGCTCCAGCCTCGAAAGCAAGGTCATCGACTCGCGCCTCGCGAAGGAGGAAACGTCCATCAGGAGGCGGAGGGAATGCCTCGACTGCAAGAGCCGCTTCACGACGTACGAGAGGGTCGAGGAGGTCGAGCTCCTCGTGGTCACGAAGGGGGGAGTGAGAGAGCCCTTCGACAGGAGCAAGATAATCGCGGGGATGATCAAGGCCTGCGAGAAACGGCCGATCAGCATGGAGGATATAGAATCCTTCGTCTCCGGCTACGAAAGGGAGCTCCAGGAGAGGGGCGAAAGGGAAGTAGACAGCAGCGAGATCGGCGAGAGGGTAATAAGCAAGCTCTACGAAATAGACGAAGTCGCGTACGTGAGGTTCGCCTCCGTCTACAGGTCTTTTAAAGACGTGAACCAGTTCATGAACGAGCTCAAGGAGCTCCTCAGGGAAAAGGGCGGAAAGGGGCCGGGCGATTCGAAAGACGCCGTCCATCCGCTCACGCTCATACAGGAAAAGAAAGAAAAATAATGCTTACGGATACTCACGCCCACCTCGACTCCCTCGAAGACCCGGAGGGCGCGGTAGAACGGGCTCGCTCGAACGGGGTCGAAAGGATAATCTCGATCTCGTCCGGGCTCGAATCCTCGAAGAAGACACTCGCCTTCGCCGGAGGGCGCGAAGGCATATACGCCGCCGTCGGCGTACACCCGCACGCAGCGGCCTCGGCCGACGCGGAGACGCTTTCGGCCATAGAAGGGCTGGCGGGCTCGCCCGGCGTTGTCGCCATCGGCGAGACCGGGCTCGACTATTTCTACATGAATTCGGACAAGGAAACGCAGATACGCTCGTTCACGGGCCAGATAGCCATCGCCCGGAGGCGCTCTCTCCCGATAGTCATACACGTGAGGGACGCGGACGAAGACCTCGTCGGTATACTTAAATCGGAGGACGTCTCCGAGAAGAGGGGCGTCATACACTGCTTTACGGGGAATTACGAGACGGCCAAGAGGTATCTCGACCTCGGGTTCTACATATCGTTTTCCGGCATAGTCACGTTTAAGAGGTCGGACGAATTAAGGGCGGCGGCGGCCAGGGTGCCCTCAGGCAGGATCCTTATCGAAACGGATTCGCCCTACCTCGCCCCGGTGCCGTTCAGGGGCAAGCCGAACGAGCCCGCCTACGTCAGGCATACGGCGGAAACGGTGGCCGAAGTCAGGGGATTGACCACGGAAGAGCTCGCGCGCCTTACGTCCGAAAACGCGTCCAGGCTGTTCGGACTCGGCGATTGAAACGCCTCGCCCGGGCACTCGAAATCTCTCCGGAGACATACTGCGCATGGATAGAAAGCCCATAATAGGGATCACGATGGGCGACCCGAACGGCATAGGCCCCGAGGTCGTCGTAAAGGCGCTCGCAAAGGGCGGGGACGAATACGACGCGGTGGTATTCGGGAGCCGCGACGTTCTTAACGCCGCGGCCGGGCTCGCAGGGGCTTCCCCCGAATATAAGCTGGTGGAGGCATCCGATCTTGGCATGGGCGGCGTCGCTCCGGGCAAGGTAGACAGAACCGCCGGGGAGGCCGGCCTATCCTGCATCAGGGCCGCCGTAGAGGCGGCGATGTCGGGGGAAATTGACGCCGTCGTCACAGCGCCGATAAGTAAGGAATCGACACACCTCGCGGGCTCGCCCTACCCCGGGCACACGGAGATGCTGAAGGACCTGACCGACGCCGAAAACGCCGTGATGATGTTCGAGGGCGGGAGGTTCCGCGTCGCGCTCGTCACGATTCACACGGCGCTCGCGAACGTCCCGGGGCTCATCACGAAGGAGCGGGTCCTCTCGACTATAAGCATCACGCACGAATCGCTCAGGAACCTTTTCGGAATAGACTCTCCGAAAATAGCCGTCTGCGGCCTTAACCCGCACGCGGGGGAATCCGGCGCTTTCGGGAACGAAGAGATAGTACACATAACGCCGGCGGTGCTCGAAGCGAGGGAGTCCGGCATCGACGCCGAGGGCCCCTACCCCGCCGACACGCTGTTCTATCACGCGAACAAGGGGAAGTGGGACGCCGTCGTCGCGATGTATCACGACCAGGGCCTTATACCGTTCAAGATGCTCTCTTTCGAAAAGGGCGTTAACATGACGGCGGGGCTGCCGATCATAAGGACGTCCCCCGACCACGGGACGGCGTACGACATTGCGTGGAAGGGAATCGCCGACCCGTCCAGCATGAAGGCCGCAATCGACGTGGCCGTAAGACTGGCGCGCGTCCGCATAGCGAAGCGGGCGAAGTAAATCTCTCCGGCGAGGGCCGGACAGTCGAAGCTACTTCCGCCCACCGAATATCGCTATAGCGAAAACCTTGAAGAAACAGTCTACGTCCCTGTACCCGGTTTCCCTGAGCCACTCGCACTGATCCTCGACGAGTGCGGGCTTGTCCTCTTCCCTGTCGGGCCTGTTCCTGTATACGTCCGCCGCGGCTTCGCGGCTCGCGCCCGGGTCCACGCCCAGTAAGCACCCGTGCAGGTGATCGGTGTAGAACTCCTCGAACAGGCGCTCCACTTCGGGCGTCCGGGATTTTACGTGCTCCAGGTTTAGAAAGACGCCGCCCGGGGAAAGGAGGCCGAGTATCTCGGAATATAGCTCTTTCTTTCTGTCGTCGTGGAGGTGATGGATGGCGAATCCCGAGACTATGGCGTCGAAGGGCGCGTATTGCCTTACGCTCTTCACCCATGCGGGTGAAGAGAAATCCGCCTTCACCAGCCTGTGGCCGCTGCCGAGCTTACCGCGCGCAGCTTCGAGCATGGGGTCCGAGAAATCGGCAAAGACGCACTCCGCCCCGGGAAAAGCGCCCAGGAGATAACGTCCGAGGACGCCGTCGCCGCATCCGAGGTCGAGAACACGCTTCGCCGCCGGGGCCCATTCGCGTATCATGCACTCGATGACGGACATCTGGAGCCCCGCCCCGGGGACCGCCCCCCTCTCGTCCCGGAGGAACGCCTCGGCGTTCTCCTTTTTCTGCCATACGCTCTTTTTTCCGGCTTCGGCCACGACTTCTCCCCTGTAATAATGCCGCTAATCCCGCCCGGCATGGTGCGTATAATACGGCCGCGCCCAGGCGGAAAGGTTCGGGTGTTTTTATTCCATGCCCTATGGAGGAAGTTAAATATACCCGGTCCGGAAAAGGCCGCCCGTACGAGGAATCACGATTCAGCTATACGCGACGCTGGGGGTATAGAGGAGGGGGAGTATCTCGCCGGACTTTCCGAGTATGGTTATATCGAACAGCGAGGAATTCGGCGTGTGTTCGAGGTTGATTTCGATGACCGTCTTCCCGGCCTGCTTCGCGACGAGGCCCATCGACGCAGCCGGCTCGACGACGCCGGACGTCCCGATGATGAGCATGACGTCGCTTTCCTCTATAGCCTTGAGCGTCTTGTCTATGACATCCATCGGGATGAGCTCGCCAAACCAGACGACGTTCGGCCTCCCCATCCCGCCGCACGACGGACACAAGGGCGGCAGCTCTTCGAGCGGGACCCTGTAGTCCTTCGTCACGAGCCCGCACTTCGTGCACTTTATCTCCCACAGGTTCCCGTGCATTTCGAGGACGCTCCTGCTGCCGGCCATCTGGTGAAGCCCGTCTATGTTCTGGGTCACGAGGGTGAATTTCCTCTTCTGGTTTTCGAGCTCCGCCAGCGCGAAATGCCCCGGGTTGGGCCTCGCGTCCTTTATGGCGCGCCGCCGCCAGTCGTACCACTCCCAGACTAGCCCGGGATTATCCCAAAATGCCTCGGGCGTCGCGAGGTTCTCCGATCTGAAATTGCGCCAGAGGCCGTCCGTCCCCCTGAACGTCGGCACGCCGCTTTCGGCGGATATGCCCGCGCCCGACAGCACTATTACAGACGAGGAACGCTCCAGTATCTCCCTTGCCTCGGATAGCTCCTTCTCTTCCGTGTCTCCAGTATCACCCATGCTAATAAGTTTACAGCACATAGAAGGGATGCTGACTTTTTTCGTGCCGGGGTCCGGCGGCGGAAAAAAAAGCGCCGGAAGAGTCTGCTTTCCCGTGTGCGTATCAGAAATTAAACCGCGCCGGGTATACGGGCCTCCCGGACGAGGGAGCCCCGGGATAAACGACGGCCTTTTCGCCGCCCTGCCACTGTACGGTGACCATCTCGTGCCCCGTCTGGCCGCCGCGCGCGTCGGTCTTGAAGCGCCCGTAGAAGGTGCGGAAATCTATCTCCCTCGCGATGTCCCTGAGAGCTCTCCTGTCGAGCACGCCTGCCCTCCCGATACACTCTTCGATTACGACGCCTATGTTATACCCCTGTGCGGCGACGAAATCGGGGGCGCGGCCGTATGCCGCCTCGTACCTTTCGAAGAACTCTTCAGAGGTCGGCCCGGCGTCGGGATCCTTGCCGCCCCCCCTCTCCCACTGGCTCGACGACATGAACCCCTCGGCATAGTCGCCGAACGTCTCCCCGAAAAGCCCTATCGACGCCGCGGCCAGCGCGGCCGCCTTCGGCCGGGCCCCCGTGTCTATCATCCGCCCGGCGAGGAGGAGGTCGTCGTTCATCCTGCCCATGCCGATGACGAGGTCGGGCCCCCAGTCCATCGCCTCGGGCAGGAGCTCCGAAAAATCCTCCCTCCCCGTCCGGAATTCGAACCTCCTGACCTCAAACCCGTATTCCGCGCCGTACCTGTCTACCCCGCGCGCAACGTTACGCGAAAAGCCGCTGTCGAACGCGCTCAGTGACGCTATCCTGCGCGCGCCGGGGTCCGTCTTTCTCACGAGCGCGATTATCCCCCGCGAGTACATGCTCGCCGGCGTT
Organism: Candidatus Dadabacteria bacterium; assembly: GCA_020849425.1. GTDB lineage: Bacteria > Desulfobacterota_D > UBA1144 > Nemesobacterales > UBA2774 > JADLGH01. The sequence goes on along the minus strand of JADLGH010000008.1, from coordinate 3,277 downwards.
ATGGCGCTCACGAGGCACGTAAACCCCCGCTCGTCCATCTCGTCCGTCGGGCCCCCGTGGTTCCAGAGCGTGACGTCCCTCGCTTCGGCCTCCTCAGCCGCGGCGAGGGCGAGCGAGCTCGAATACGGGCCGAGGAGAATATCCACCTGCTCCCGCGTTATGAGCCTTTCGACGTTCCTCCGGCAGATGTCCGCGTCGCTCTCGTCGTCAAGGTGAACGAGATCGACGGGCAGCCTGCGCCCGAGCTGGGCGACGTGGATGCCGCCCCCGGCGTTTACGTCCGAGACGTAGAGCGAAATCCCCCGGAAGCTCCCCACGCCCTGGACCGAGTAGCTCCCCGTGAGCGAAACCGATATGCCGAGCTTTATACGTTTCATGGCCGGCCTCTTCGGGGCGGCAAAAAAAAGGCCCCGCATATGCATTTAGGATAATGCATTTGCGGAGCCGTTTGTATTCGAATTGTATGTGGAGGCCGCCGTCAGGCGAGCTTCGCCGCCGCCTCTTCTATCCTGTCCATCCCCTTTACGATGTTCTCCATCGAGGTGGCGAAGGATATGCGCACGTTGGCGTCGGCGCCGAACGAATCGCCCGGCACGACAGCGACCCTGGCCTCTTCGAGGAGGAACCCGGTGAAGTCGAGCGAGCTGTTAACGGCCTTGCCGTTAAAGGATTTCCCGTAGAAGGCCGACACGTTCGGGAACGCGTAGAACGCGCCCCTGGGGCTTACGCACTTTATTCCGGGGATCGAGTTCAGCCTTTCCACGATGTAGTTCTTCCTCTTTTCGAACTCGGCCGTTCTCTCTGCGATGAGGCCCTGCGGGCTCGCGTACGCGCTCACCGCCGCCCACTGCGCTATCGACGTCGGGTTCGACGTCGACTGGCCCTGGATATTCGACATGGCCTTTATGACGTCCTTGTCCCCGGCGGCGAAACCGATCCTCCACCCGGTCATGGAATATGTCTTCGAGGTGCCGTTTACGAGTATCGTCGCCTTCTTAACGTCCTCGCCGAGCGACGCCACGGGGGTGTGCTTCGACCCGTCGTAGATTATCTTGTCGTATATTTCGTCCGAAATGATCGTGATCCCTGCCGCCATGGCGACGTCCACTATGGCCCTGAGCTCGGATTCGCTGTACGTCACGCCGGTCGGGTTCGAGGGGTAGTTGAGGACGAGCGCCTTCGTCTTCGGGGTAATGAGCTTCTTGAGCTCGTCCGGGTCGATCCTGAAACCGTCCTCTTCGCGGGTCTCGAGAATCACGGGCGTCCCCTCGGCAAACGTGACCTGCTCGGGATAGGATACCCAGTAAGGCGCGGGGATTATAACCTCGTCGCCGACGTCTATTATCGCCTGGGTGAGGTTAAAGAGCGTGTGTTTCGCGCCGCAGGATACGACGAGCTCGGCCTTATCATATCCGAAGCCGTAATCCTCCTTCATCCTCTCTATTATTGCGTCCTTGAGCTGGTCTATGCCGCCCACAGGGGTGTATTTCGTATAGCCCTTCTTTATGGCCTCTATCCCGGCCTCCTTCACGTAATCCGGGCTGTCGAAGTCGGGCTCTCCGGCGCCGAATCCGACTACGTCCACGCCCTGGGCCTTAAGGGCCTTCTCCTTTGCGGTTATTGCCAGCGTTGCCGACGGCTGAATCCTGTTAGCACGGGCGGAAAGCTTCATCTGGGCTTCGTCCTCCTAGCGTTTAAGTAACTTTTCCCTGAGTTTTTTTTCTACTATGTCGGGCACCATCTTCTCGGCCGAGCCCCCCAGGGAAACGACCTCCCTGATGACGGACGAGCTTATGTGGGAGAACTCGCTGTCCGTAACCATGAACACGGTTTCGAGCTCCTGGCTGAGGGACTTGTTCGCGAGCGCCATCTGGAGCTCGTATTCGAAATCAGAAACCGTCCTCATTCCCCTCAGGACGATATTGGTGCCCATCTTCTTCACATAATCGACGAGGAGGCCCTCGAAATAATCGACCTTGACCTCCTCGCGGCCGCCGAATATCTCGTTCAGTATTTCGACGCGCTCTTCGAGGGTGAAGAGCGTTTTCTTGGACGTGTTATGGGCAACCGCGACTACGACGGCGCCGAACACCTTCACGCCGCGCTCTATCACGTTTCTGTGCCCGTTGGTCAACGGGTCGAACGAACCGGGATATATGGCCACCCTCTTCATCACTCCTCACCGCTCCTTCTGAAATAGCTTACGTGCGTTCCGCCGAACGGTTTCGTCGTCCTGTCGAAACCCGGGGGCGCATCGTCTATCTTGTGGTCGTGCTCTATTACCATGATCCCCGACTTCGAAAGCACCGGCGCCGCCGCGAGTATGAAGTCCTTGACCTCGTGCGTCGCATAAAGCGGATACGGGGGGTCTATAAAGATTATATCGAACGCCTCTCCCTTCGCCGAAAGCGCGCGGAGCGCCTGGGCGTAATCCGAGCACATCGCGGTCGCCTTGTCCAGGAAACCGCACGTGGTGAGGTTCTGGCAAAGTATCTTGAACACGGACGTGCCCTTCTCTATGAACGTTACGTGCGCGGCGTCGCGGCTGAGGGATTCGATACCGAGCCCCCCGGTGCCGGCGAAGATATCGAGCACGCGGCAGTCCGAAATATCGCCGAGGCTGTCGAAGATGGACTTCTTCACCCTGCTCGTCGTCGGGCGGATAGTCCTCCCTTTGGGGACCTTGAGCTTCCTTCCCTTCTGCGTCCCTGTTAGCACCTGCAACATAAGGGTTGATATAGTACCATAGGCTCTATGTTTGGCAAAAACGTGTTTCCAAGGTTGGAAGCGTCGTCTTCCTGTGTCGTTTTACACAACTTAACGTGTACGTTTTTATACGCTTTTTAAGACTCCCGGCCAAAACACAGAATATAACATTCCCGAAAAACTCACGATTGCACATGCATGATGATTGGCCCGTCAATTGCCCCTTTGTTCCGTTTAATTGCCGCCGTTAATTGCCGGTGCCGGTCAACTATCAGTGGACGTACGTAATAACGGCCGGCGGCCGGCCCGGACACAAATCCGCAGGGAGGATACATCCATGAAAAAATTCATGACCCTGGTTTTATTACCGGCAATAATCGCCGCGGCCTCGTTTTTCTTCCTCGGCTGTGACGGGGGCGGGAACGGCGGAGGCAGGGGCAACGGACAGACCACCATTATCAATGGAAGGATTTCGGACGTCATTGCAATGAACGGAGCGAGGGACAAATCCATCAAATTCGCGGAGCTCATAGAGATGCCGAGCATAGTGAAGGACGCAAAGGCGCAGGGC
>JADLGH010000007.1 GCA_020849425.1 Candidatus Dadabacteria bacterium | reverse complement strand
GGAAAACCGCCCAGTGTGAGTTCAACGGCGAACGTAGGCGCGGCCATAGTCAGAGCCAATAAAAACATAAAAAGCCATTTGGCTTTACTCATCTCTCCTTACCTCCTTTGATTTAGTTTTAAAGTTCTGAGCTTACTTTATATAAATCACGTAATTTTGTCAAGGGGTTTTTTGAGGCTCCCTTGTGCAAGCTTTCTTCATCTTCTCTCCGATTTAGACATTCTAGCACACTTTGTCTAAAAATCTAGCTCATATTTGTAAAAATCGGAAAATTCTCCATATCCGTAATAGGATTATACAACATCTTTAATGTAAACACTACGGTCTTTCGAAACCTCGGGACAAACGCCGCCTTAACCATACATTGATTCCGGCTTAACAATGGCGCTATACCTTACTAAATACATATGAAGATACTTATAATGTCGGACATACACGCAAACTGGCACGCGACCGAGGCCATACTGGCGCGGGAGAGTTACGACGCCCTTATTTTCCTGGGGGACGTGGTGGATTTCGGCCCGGACCCGCGAAAGTGCATCGACTTCCTCATGGAGTCGGCCAGGATGCGCTTCCGGGGGGTGAGGGGAGAGCACGACCACGCCATGGCCTTCGGCACGGGCGCTTCCCCCGGCGGCGAGATGGAAAGGATTTCGAGCGTATCCCGTGAATGGGGCGAGGGTCTCCTTTCGAGCGGTGAGGTGGGATTCCTGAGAAGGCTCCCCCTCGAAGAGAGGATATCCCTCGACGGCATGGACTTCGAGCTCGCCCACCGTCCCGACCCGGAGACCATCCCGATCCTCGAGCGCGGCAGGGAAAGAACGGACCCCGTATCCTGCCGGAAGTTCATACTGGTCGGCCATTCCCACAAACCTTATATAAAGAGCTTCGGCGACACCGCCGTTCTGAACCCGGGCTCCGTAGGCCAGCCGAGGGATAACGACCCCCGCGCATCTTACGCCGTGATAGAGGACGGCGAGGCCTCGATAAGACGGGTGAAGTACGATATAGAGAAAACCGTCAAGGGCCTCGAAAGAAGCAGGATGCCTTATGAAGTAAAGGGCCGGCTGATATCGATGCTGCTCTCGGGCGCGGCTGCCGGCTAGTCGGGAATACTTCCATTCCATCTTTCTTATAACCTTTCTTATAACGCACACCTTTTCCACCCCTGCGTCCGGGCTCTTCCCCGGCCACACCGGATTTTCGTCTTTCAGCACGGCGTGTCTTAACAGCTACCGGTAGCGCCTTGATAACCAGTAGTGAAAATAAGCGAAGCGGATCAAACAAAAAAAACCCGCTGCCGGAGCTTGCACCCGGCAGCGGGTTTTGGAGGTCTCGGACTGAAAAAAGGGAGATGATCTATTTTGTCATTGTTCGTTTACCCCCAGGCACCCGCCGGATTAAAAGTTGGCCTGTACCTGCGCCCTGATAATATTCTCGTCGATGTCGGAAGCGCCCTGGGTGAATTCATTCCTTATAAACGAGTAGCTTAGCTGAACCTTCCACTTGTGGGACTGGGAAAGGTAATAGTTGACGCCCGGTGTTAATTCCCACTGCGAGCTTTCCATGCTGACGCCGGGGGGTACTACGCTCCCGCTCGTATCGTAGTCGATATATGCGTACCTGCCTGCGAATTCCAGTGTTTTCGGTATCAGGAACACGCCCGCCTGTACCCTGAAGCCCTGATCGTAAGCAGTACCCTGGCCGCCGGTTGCGGGATTGAGCCATCTGCCGTCATATTCGCCCTCTACGTTGAACCACGGCATCTTGAACATGATGTCACCGGTTATCTGGCTGAAGTCCACGTCCGTCCCGAATCCCAGGTCCGCTATCCTGCCGCAAACGTTGCCGTTGGGCTGTTTTACATCACAATTGAGGCCCGGCAGCGTAGAACCGGCGGCGCCTATTACTAATGTGGGGGCCTTGGCGAAATTGGGAGTAAGGCCGTAATCTTTCGCCGTTGCATATGTGCCGTTTGCGTCGAACTTGCCGTCTCCGCCTCCGCCCAGGCCAAGCTGTATCCTGCCGACGTAGAGCATGTTGGAATCGACGCTGGTTCCGTTTATGCCGTCTCCGTTAAACACGCCGGCGGCATATGAAAAATTGTTTTGTGGCCCGAGGGCGCCCTGGAGCGCGAAGCCTCGATCCCTCTCCAGTGTAAATTCGCTGTTGACAATGGACCTTTCAACAAGCTGGAGCGCCGAAGATGACTGCAGCTCTTCCTTTTGGAAAGGAACCTTCCACTGCCCTATCCTGGGACCGATCGTATTCACGTACTGAGCGGTGAAATACATATCCTTCATGATCTGGCTGCTAGTGGGGTCGATCATGAACTTATAATAGAACCAGGGCGCGAACGCAATACCCGACCACGACAGCTCAAGCCTTCTGAGACGGAAGTTCGTAGCTACATCCTCATTGTCGGTATCGTCTACAAAACCCTGTATCTGGGCTAGTATGCCGAATTTCATCTTGAACGGCATCCCCGCTTTATCGCTCGATTCAAAGACAAAACCGCCGTCATACTTGGCCAGAAGCTTGTTATACCAGGCGTCATCCGCCTCTACCTGTTTCTCGTTGATTCGAGATAGCGTTTGATCCGACTGCTGCTGCGCATTCTGCAGAGTCTGTATCTGCTGCTGGAGCTGCTCGATCTGCTGCTGGTTCTGAATCTGTAACTGCCGTACCTGCTCCTGTAATTGCTGGATTTGTTGATTCGCCGACTGCGCCTTTGCTATTGTGCCTGAGAGCGGCAGGATCATAACCGCAATCAATAGCAGTTTCAGAAACGTATTCATCTCTACTCCTCCTTTAAAAGAATTTGGACTAGAAGATAAAGAAGCCGGGTTAATATGATGTGAAATCGATGTTAAGATACGGTTAACGGACTGGCAGGATCATTGAACGGCGGTCACTATCGTTTATTCTAAAGGTAAATTTCCTTTATACTTAATACAGGTTAGGTGGCATGACTGAAAAACTTATAACGGTAGTAGACGACGAAGAGGACATAGTAAAGCTCGTAGGGCACCATCTGAAAAGAGAGGGGTTCCAGGTAAAGGAGTTTCACAACGGGAGGGATTTTCTTTCCTACGTGAATTCCGTCGTCCCGGATCTCGCGGTCCTCGACATAATGCTTCCGGGGATAGACGGCCTCGAGATATGCAGGATTCTCAAAAACAAGGCGAGCACCGCGTCGGTGCCTATAATAATGCTGACGGCCAAGGCCTCAGAGGCCGACGTCGTGGTGGGGCTCGAGCTCGGGGCGGACGATTACATAGTAAAGCCCTTCAGCCCGCGCGAGCTCGTCGCCAGGGTGAAGACCGTTCTCAGAAGAACGAGCGCCAGGGATTCCGAGGACGGCGAGATAAGAATCGGGCCGCTCGCCATCAACACCGAGAAATACGAGGTATCGGTAGATAGCGAAAAGGTCCTCCTCACCACGACGGAATTCAAGATACTCGAAGTCCTCGCAAGCGGTAAGGGAAGGGTATTTACGAGGGATCAGCTCCTTAAGAAAAAGAGACTCTGGGGGGACGACAAGCTGGTGTACGACAGGACCATAGACGTTCACATCAAGAACCTCAGGGAGAAGCTCGGCACTGCGGGTAACCTTATAAAGACTGTAAGAAGCATCGGATATAAACTCGAAGAGTAGGCGGCTATTGAGCATATTCTGGAAACAATTCCTTGCCTCCGTTTTAATAATCCTCATAACAATCTCCCTGCTCGTCTTCCTCGTCGGCGGCGAGCTCAGAAGCTACGACGAGTCGGTCACGGGGGAGATGCTCCTGACGTCGGCGAAAGTCGTGGGCGAAGCACTGAGGACCGCAGTCGAAGAGGGAAGACAGGTGGACATCGACTCCCTCTTGAAAAATGTCGGCGGCAGGACCGATATGAGGATAACGGTCATAGACGGACGCGGAAACGCCCTCGGGGACTCACATAAAATCACCCGTCCACGGGAGAGCTATTCCGACAGCCCCGAGGTCGGGGAAGCCCTCTCGGGGAGGATCGGCAAAAGCCGGCGGTACAGCAGCGAGCTCGAAAGCGACATGTACTATCTCGCCGTACCCGTAAAGGACGGATCCGGAAATACGATAGCCGCCGTCAGAACGGCGCTCCCGCTCGGCTCGATATGGGGCAAGCCCGCTTCGGCGGAGAAACGCGTCGTCTACATCGGCGCGCTGCTTGCGGCGATCGCCGCGCTTCTGTTCTTCGTCGTCACCAAAAGAACGCTGCGCCCGCTGTCGGGAATCATAAGCATCTCGGAGGAGCTGGCCGGGGGGAACCTCGACGTCGGCATCCCCGTCGCCGGCAATGCGGACGAAGCGTCCCGCATAACGGGCGCCCTCGACAAGATGGCCCGCAACCTGAGCGGGCTCTTCAAGGAGCTCTCCCGCGAGAAGAACCAGCTCGAAGCGGTCCTCGGAGCGATGAGCGAGGGCGTCATGGTCATATCCAGCGACGGTAACGTCATCATAATCAACAAGGCCCTCCGGAACATGTTCAACCTCAAGGAAGAGCCGGGGAGAAAGCCTTTCTGGGAGATAATACGGAACCGCGAGCTCACGAGGCTCGTCGAGGGGGTCCTCGAAAAGAGAGCGCCCGACAGTAAGGAGATCTTCTATCTCTACCCGGACGAGAGGCATTACTTCGTGAACGTCATACCACTCGACTCCCCCGACCGCGAAATCATCGTGGTCATGTTCGACATCACGGATTTCAAGAGGCTCGAAAAGATAAAGGCCGATTTCATAGCGAACGTCTCACACGAGCTAAGAACCCCGCTCACCGCTATAAAGGGATACACGGAGACGCTCGAAGAGGAGGCGTACGAAAGCCCGGAGGACAGGGAGCATTTCCTCGGGATTATAAAGCGCCATACGGACAGGCTTATAAATATAGTGTCCGACCTGCTCGTTCTGTCCGAGGTCGAGAGCAGGGACACCGCCTTCGGAGACGCGGTCGATGCCGACGTCGAGGAGATCAACGTAAACGAAGTGATAAAATCCTCGCTCGAAGCGCTCAGGTCGACGGCCGCCGAAAAGGGTCTCGAAGTATCGCTCAGCATGGACAAAGACTCCAGCCGTATAAAAGCGAGCAGGTTTCTCCTCGAGCAGATGTTCATAAATCTCATAGACAACGCGGTCAAGTACACGCCGGAGGGTGGCAAGATAGACATCAGAATATCGTCTTCGGACGGCGCCGTGCTGACGGAAATAGAGGATAACGGGATAGGGATACCGAAGGAGCATCTTCCGAGAATATTCGAGAGATTTTACAGGGTGGACAAGACGCGGTCCCGCAATCTCGGGGGTACAGGTCTCGGCCTCAGTATCGTAAAACACATCGTATTGATGCACGGCGGAAAAATCGACGTTCAGAGCGAAGAAGGCGCAGGAAGCAAGTTCAGCATAAACCTTCCCTATAGCTACCGGATATCTCCCGACGACCTCGTCCCGAGTGATCACGACAAGGTATAAATCCGAAGAATCCCGCGGGTTGTCCGGCCACGGATCGGCCCGAAGATATTCCGGAAAAACGGATAGCGGCAAGTGGGCGGGAAGCGCTACCTTCCCGGGTCGCTGACCGGATAGGAGCCGAGAACCCTAAGGTAAATGCTGTTGACCGTGAGCTTCGCCAGGAGCTTTTCGATAGGCTTTTCATCACGGTGCCCCTTGAAGTCGACAAAGAAGAGGTATTCCCAGGGATTTTCCTTCGAGGGCCGCGATTCTATCTTGGTAAGGTTTACGCCGGCCTCGGCGAAGGGCTGGAAGAAAACCTTCTGGAGCTCGCCGGGCTTATCTTTCAGGGAAAAAACGATGGACGTCCTGTCGTCCCCCGAGGGCGGGCTCATCTGGCGGCCGATTACGAAAAACCTGGTGGTGTTGCGTTTACTGTTGGCGATATTCTTTCCGAGCACGTTCAGCCTGTAGATGGAAGCCGAATGGAGCCCGGCGACTGCCCCTATATCTTTACTCCGCGAAGCGAGCCTTGCCGCTTCGGCCGTGCTCGACGTTTCCCTTATCTTCGCGCCGGGCAGTTTTTTATTTATCCACTTCTTCGACTGGGCCAGCGCCTGCGGATGCGACGCGACCACCCTGACGCCGCTCAGCCTGTCGGACCTGGAAAGAAGAAAGTGATTTATCTTCTCGAACAGCTCGGCCGAAACGGTGAGACTCGAAGCCGAGAGGAGGTCTAGCACGGTGCCTACGGAGCCTTCGTTCGAATTCTCCACGGGTACGACGCCCACGGACGCCCGGCCGGTTTCGACCTCGTCGAATATCTCGTCGAAGCTCCCGGCGGGGACGAGCTCTGACGAGCCGCCGAATTCGTTGTAAGCGGCCTGGTGCGTGAAGCTCCCCTCCGGGCCCAGGTACGAAACCCTGAGCGGATACTGAAGCGCCCGGCACGCCGAGATTATTTCCCTGTACACGCTGAGGACGGAATCGTCCGGAAGGGGCCCCGCATTCAGCCGCCTCAGCTTCTTTTCAATCTCTTTTTCCCTTTTGGGGTCGTAAACACAAACGAAGTTCTCCTTCTTATGCTCCCTTATTCCGATGGCGACCTCGGCGCGCCTGTTCAGGAGCGCGAGTATTTCGGCGTCGAGATCGTCTATCTTTTTTCTTAATTTCCGGAGATCTTCAGAGGAGCCCATTATCGATCGGTTAATGCAGTTTGATGAGAATGATAGCGACAGTAAAAATATATGTCAATAAGCCCCCCGGGCGTACGGAGCAGGTAGTGCCGGCGGGGCGCCGCATACATGGCGGAAACCACCTAGAGCTCCTCCCTGACGACGTCCGAATCCAGCAGCGCGGCCTTCTCGATGACCGCGTTTCTGACGAATATCGGGGATTCCATACGGGCGGCGAGAGCGATGGCGTCGCTCGGGCGCGTGTCTATCCGCGACACCTTCCCTCCGACCGACATCTCCACCTGCGCGTAAAAGACCCGGTCCCTCACGTCGGTGATTACGACCCTCCTGACCTCGGCGTTCATCGTCCTCACCATCGCCGCCACCATGTCGTACGTAAGGGGGCGCGGAGGGACGATTCCGGACAGACCGATTTCAATGGACCTCGCCTCGCAGAGGCCTATCCATATAGGGAGCAGGGTCTCTTTCTCGTTCCCCAAAAGGACGACCGGCGTCTGCGCAAGCTGGTCGAATCCGAGCCCCTTAATCTTCATCTCCTGCTCCGGCTCGGCATTCTTTTCGGCGACGAGCGGGAGAGCCCAGACGAGGCACAGAACGGCGACGAGCGAAACGCCCGTAATCAAAGCCCTTATTCGCATAACGGTCACCTCCTCGGAAAAGAATAGCACAAAGGAGCCTCGTGAAGGAAGCATCGGGCGCGAAGTACCGAATCGTTAAGTTCACAAACGAAGCGCAACACCGCGCCAAGGTGTTGTCACTATGGGAAGAAGATACGAGCAACTCTCGCCGGAGGATCGCTGCACGATTGCCCGTATGCGAGAAAGCGGTAAAACGGTCCGGCAAATTGCAGCAAGTATGGATCGCGCGGCCGGGGCGATATCGTGGAAGCAAGAAGGAACGGCCGGCGGAGCTGCCCGCCTACGCAGACGATCAGGCCCGGTAGCGCGGCGGCGGGTTTCACGACTGATGCGGCGGGCGGTGCCCGGGAATAGGAAAATGTCCCGGCTTTAGAACCCCGGCTGAAGTACTCTACTCATTCTCCGGTCCGCCGCACTTCAAATATGAATCCGCCATACAGAGAACCCGGGGATATATGCAGAAACAGTGAATCAGCGTAAGCGGGAGGGTGTATGAAGGCCGGGCCGGCGCGCTACTTCTCCCCTATCATGTAGCGGCAGCCCGAGCCGCCTGTGACGGCCGAATGGACGGCGCCGGCGGGAACGTCGAACCTCTCCCCGGGGCCGTAGGTGACTGTTAAGCCCTCACTCGTTATCGTTATCTCGCCTTCGAGAACTATGTGGGCCGTAACGCCGCCGTGCGTATGGTCGGGATAGCCGGCGCCCGGGCCGTCCCTGTGGACGAATATCCCGGAGAATCCTTCGGCCAGACGCCCTTTTTCAAGCTCTTTTTCGTTCATGGACGCCCTACTTTCCGGAAGCGGCCGGCAGCCCCGACCGGGCGTGTATCAGAATCTGGTTATGGACCCCTGCTCGAACCTCGGGTTCGCGACGGTGCCGAGTATCTTGCCGCCGAGGCTGCCGTCCCTCTGCGTCGCGAGGTAGGGCGAGAGGAGGCCCTTGTACTTCGCCATCGGTCCGCCCTTCATCTGAAGGCTGTAGCCGATATCTATTACCCCGCCGTTTTGTATCTCCCAGGGAAGCGGCGTCGTGCCCGTTATGTCGAGGTCTATATCCGCGCCCGCGATCCTGAACTGATCTATCCTGGTCATGTCGCCCTCGATGGTGCCCTTGAACATGGACGTGAGGTCCGTCAGGTTCGGGAGAGTGATGCCCTTTAACTTCATGTTTTCGAGCTTGAGCCCCGTTATTTCGAACTGTATATCCCCGCTCGCCGGGGGGATCATAACGAGGTTAACCTCCCCGTCTATCACCCCGCCAAGTGAGAGCGATTTTTCGGCCTCCTCGGAAAAAAGAGACGGGACGGAGTTTATTCTCACGCTCTCGAGCGTCGCGTCGAGCTCGCTTACGCGGCCGGTCGTTTTATTGATCCGGATGCTTCCGCTTATCTCGCCGCCCCAGAGCTTCGCCGTGAACGGTACTTTGGGGTTATCGGAGAAAACCGAAAGCGGCGAAGGGCTGAGATCGAGGTTTTCGAGCTCGAGGAAAACAGAGTTCGCCCTCGAGAGCTTTACCCCCTCCATGTTTATCTTCAAAAGAGGCGAGACCCTTACGTTCTGGATGTCGGCCTTATACGGAGTATTGCTTTCTATCTCGGCGATTATGCGCTTCTTTATTACGTCGCCCGGAAAGGTCATGAATAAAAACAGCGTGAATACGACCAGGAAGAAGAGCGTATACGATACGGGCTTTATGTGTTTATATTTTTTTATTTTCTCTTTCATTTCAGGTTACCTCTTTAAACCGGAACGTGGAGACCCGGAGCTTGACGGTAAGGGAATCGGATCTGTCGAATCTCGTGCTCAGGTTAAGGTTCGACACCTTGAGAAAGGACGGCGCATTCTGAATCTTGTACAGCACGTCCACAAAGTCCTTGAGCGAGATGTTCTTGAGCTCGACGTCTATGCTCCTCTCCTCGTAAAAATCTTCCGAGTCCGAGGTCCGGAGGTTAACGTCCCTTATCGAGAAGTTCTTTCTGTCGAGATTTTCCGAAAGGAGTATCTGCTCGACTATCGATATGAGCGGCTCGTTTTCTTCCCTTATCTTGCTGGAAAGAACCGCGATTTTTTTCTGTGAATCTTCGTATTCTGTTTTTAGCTCCTGTATCTTCCCGAGCTCCGTTTCGAGCTGGGCGACCCTTTTCTCGAGCCTGTCCGTACCCGAGGAAATCGAATGAAATATTATATAAAGAATGAGGAGACAGAGCCCGGCGGCGCCTATTATTACAGCCCTCCTGTCGCGCTCCGTCGATGAAATCTGCGCCAGTCTTTCGCGGGCGGACCTCACCGCCTTGTTTATATTCTCGGTTAAAGAGCCTAATTCCATGTCTATGTCTCGCGCTTCAGCACCAGGGATATCTCGAATTTCGTCTTTCCGTCGACGGCGTTACCCGTCTGATTCCTGATTACGGATTCGAACCTGCCCGACTTGGAGAGGGCCTCCTCTATCTCGGCCACTTCCTGATACGAATCGCAGAGCCCCTGCACCTTTACGCCGTTACTTCCTTCGATCTTTATGTCGTTCACCCTGAGACTCATTCCGGGCGGGAGACTGCTCGAAAGACTTCTCAGGATTTCGAGCGGGGTGCTCGCCCCCTCGACGCCCTCTATCATGCTGAGCCTTTCCCTCACCTTCGCGACCTCGGACTGCATATACTCCGCGGGGCGCGGGATCGTCTGAACGTCGGGGAAGGTCTCCTTCACCTCTCGCGCCACCTGGGCCTCGAGCACGCCTACCTGATCCTTGAGCTCGAAATACCTGGACGTCATGCTATACAAGAGCAGGGCCACGAGCACAACGAACAGGACGGCCGGGACCATGAACACCTTACGGAGCTCGCGGTCCGCACCCTGGTACTTAAACTGGTCTTTTCTGAAATTGAGATAGCCCCCCCTGTAAGAGCCGCCGTAAAGCGCAAGCGCGTAGGCCTTGGCGTAAAGGGGCGAGTTATCGACGCCGAGGTCCGGGATGAAGAGCTTCTTCACGTCCCTTCCGATCTCTTTTTTCAAGAGCTCGGTGAGCCCCTGTATACGCGACATCGAGCCCGAAACGAGTATCGTCTTCACCTTGTCCTTAGTCTCGTTTTCGAAGAACTGAACGGTCTTTCTAATCTCGCTTACGATCGGCGAAAGGGCCTCTTTCATGTGAGCGCTTTCTGCGTGCTCCGGTTTTCCCTTCGAAAATCCGAACCTGTCTTCTTCGCCCCCGCCGCCCGACGCGCCCAGGTTCTCCATAAAGAGCGCAATCGCCCTCGCCGAGGACCTTCCGCGCTTGAACCCCGAATCCCCGAAGAGCGTAAAGCTCATTTCCCGCTCGCCGATATCGACCAGTACGAGCGGCCTCTGCCCTTCGACTATATCCGCCAGCGATCCGAAGGCCGCGGGCGTGTAGGTTAGAATCTTGGGGTCTATTCCTTCTTCGTTAAGGCGCGCGAGGATACCTTCCACGTCCTCTTTTTCGAAGACGCAGACAAGGGCCTCGCCGCCGGTGGCGTTCTTTATAAAATGGTACGTGTGTATCTTTTCCTGGGGCTCGAACGTCGAGATATTTTCGAGCTCGAACTCGTAGACCTGGTCTATCTTCTTCGGATCCGAAAAGGGGAACTTCATCACCCTTACCGATACCGGGTCGTCCGTAAGAGAGACGGCCACGTCACCCCTCGGAAGGGAATATTCCCTGAATACGTTGCCTAAGGAGTTCTCTTGCGTCCCTGTCGGGTCGTCGCCGATTTCGGCGCGTATGGTCTGAAGGAGCTGGACTTCTCTTAATCCTCTGTTAATTAAGGCAATCCTTACTTCCTTCTTTCCTATATCGAGTCCTGCAAATCTTCCGTACATGTTTAAGTAAATTACTTAATCTGCCGCTTTAAATTTAAAGTAAGGCCCCCTTAAAGTCAAATGAATTTATGCCCACCTCGCCCTGGCCACAGTCAAAACCCTCACCTCCGAAGCGCCCGCCTTCAAAAGCGCCCGCGCGCATTCGTCGGTCGTCGAGCCCGTCGTGAAAACGTCGTCCACGACGAGAACGGATTTCCCGGAAAAGGCGTCCGGGTCCGTAACCGAAAACGCCCCCCTTACATTCTTCCGCCTCGCCTCTTCCTTTTGAATCTCGAACTGCGGCATCGTATCCCTTGTCTTCTTCAGACCGAAAAGGTCGTGCTTCACTCCGATGCTCTTCGAGAGATTCTTCGCAAGGACGGCCGACTGGTTGTATTCCCTCGACCGGAGCTTGTTTATGTGCAGCGGAACCGGGACGATTACATCAAACTCGTCCGCGCCGTAGGGCATGCCGCCTGCCAGGAGCCCGGAAAGAAAATCGCCGAGCCCGGGATTCCCCCTGTACTTGAATCCGTAGATTATGTCTACAAGTTTACCGTCATATAAGGCTATGGAGCGGGCTTTCGAAAAACTATGGGACCCCGTAAGGCACCTCCCGCATAGATGCCCCTCGTTCTTCCCTCCATCCCCGTAGTCGTTTTTACTCTTATAAAACCCGAACGGGATCCCGCAGCGGGCGCACGAGGACAAGCCGCTTATAAAAGTTATGCCGGAGAGACAATCCCCGCACAGCTTCTCGTTATCTTCGATCGCGGAATCGCACCCTGGACACGTTTGGGGAAAGACGAGGTCTAGCATTCGGCTACCATTAAAAGTATACCGCCCGCGAACCCGGGTTGACCTGCACAAAATTTTTGGCGGCTGTAAGTACCGGACGGACTCGCGCGAAAGGCGTGTCAAAAGCCCGGTGTCCGGGACATCATTAAGACGAAGATGCCCAATCCCTCGACCGGGGCAGGCGCTGCCTGGAGGCCCTATCAGACCCTCATCGGCATTATGACGGAGAGGTACACATCTTCACCCTCGGGCCTCAGCACTGCAGGGCTGAGCTCGTCTATAAGGCCCATCTGAACCCTCTCCTCTGTCACCACCTCGAGGACGTCCATGAGGTACCTCGAATTGAATCCGAGCTCCATAGGCTCGCCGGAATATTCGGCGGCTACCCTTTCCTTCGCCTCGCCGACCTCCGGGGAGACCGATATGAGAGTCATCCCGTCCTTGTCTATTACGAACTTAACGCTCCTGGTCTTTTCGGAAGAGAGAATCGACACGCGCTTTAAGGCGCTCAGAAATTCCCCTTTCTTAATCGTGAGCGTAGCCTTCGTCACCTCGGGCGTCACCTGCTTATAGTCCGGGAAGTCCGCGTCTATGAGCCTTGCCACGAGGACTATATCCTCTCCCTCGGCCATAAAGAAGCTGTCCCCGACGCCTATCCTAACCTTATCCGTAAGCTTGAGCACCTTTCTCAGCTCGGCCACGCCCTTCTTGGGAACCACGAACCCCTTCTCGAACTTAACCCTGCTGTCTATGTTCTTTTCGACGAGGGAAAGCCTGTGCCCGTCCGTCGCCACCAGCCGGAGGCTCTTGCTACCCGCCTCCTCGAAATATATCCCGGCGAGATTGCGCCTGAGCTCGTCGGGCGAAACAGCGAATATGGTCTTCGAAACCATCTCCTCCAGAAGCGAGCTTTCGACGGAAAAGAGGTGATCCGAGTGAAGCTCGGGGATTATCGGAAAATCGTCGCTCGGAAGACCCGCTATCTTGAAGACCGCAGAAGACGTCTTTATCTCTATCCAGTGGTTGCCTATCTCCTCGACCTCGATGTCCCCGCCTTCGAGCTCCTTTACGATCTCGTAGAGCTTCCTCGCGGGCACTGCCAGTGCACCCTCCTTTAAAACCTCGGCCGTAGACCAGGTGCTCATTGTCGTTTCCAGGTCGGTCGCGGAAATCCCTATCCTGTTTTTCGCGACGTTAAGCAAAACGTGTGACAGTACAGGCATGGTAGCCCGTCTCTCTGAAATGCCCTGGACGAGACCGAGCTTTACTGCGAAATCTTCTACCCGAGTCTTGAATTTCATATTCTCTACTCCTGCTGTTTTTTAACAAATTACCATTACTTCATAGAAGTAGTAACAGTAGGCCCTGTGGGAATGTGAAAATGTATCCTATCCGGCTCGAAACACAATATTTTCAGTGTTCGTAACCCTGTTGATTAAAAAACGGGTTATCAACATTCATCCACAGGAACGGGGTAAAAACGTAAAACCGGCTTTTTATCCACAATTTCATTCACAGGCCTTTCCACAGCCTATCCGCCGGTAAGGCCCTCTATTCTTCTGCAAAGCGCCTTCACCGCGTTTTCGAGCGCGGGGTCTTTTCCGAGGGTGCTTTCGATTTTCTTGACGGCGTGTATTACGGTCGAGTGGTCCTTTCCGCCGAACTTCTCCCCTATCTCGGGATAGGAAGCCCCAGTGTATCTCCTGGCGAGGTACATGGCTATCTGCCTCGGGGCCGAGATGTTCTTCTGCTTCTTCGCGGATTTTAAGTCCTGCACCCTGAGGCCGTGGTAGCCGGCCACTTCCTTTTGTATGCTCTCTATGCTGAGGAACTTTCTATCGTGCTGCTTTAGGATGTTCTTGAGGACATCCTTTGCGAGGTCGAGCGATATCTCTGTGTTAAGGAGCTTCGCGTGGGCCATTATGTTCGTGAGAGTCCCTTCGAGCTCGCGTATGTTGGAAGTCGTGTTCTGCGCCAGATAAAGGGCGACCTCGTTAGGAAGCGCCGTCCCCTCCGATTCGGCCTTGTTTTTTATAATCGCTATACGTGTTTCGGTCTCGGGCGGCTGTATGTCGGTGATGAGTCCCCATTCGAACCGGGAGCGGAGCCTCTCCTCGAGATAGGACATGTCCTTGGGCGACTTGTCGCTCGAAAGGACTATCTGCTTTTTAGATTCGTAGAGCGTGTTGAACGTGTGGAAGAATTCCTCCTGCGTGCTCTCCTTTCCGGCGATGAACTGTATGTCGTCTATGAGCAAAACGTCGCAGCCGAACCTGTAGCGGTTCCTGAACTCTTCCATCTTGTTCGACTTGATGCTGTTTATGACCTGATTCGTAAAGTGCTCCGCCGAGATGCAGCACACGCGCGCCATGTTGGAAGTGGATTTAATTATGTGATTCCCTATCGCGTTTATAAGGTGCGTCTTTCCAAGCCCGACGCCGCCGTATATGAAGAGGGGGTTATACGCCTCTCCGGGCTTCCTCGCGACTGCCGTAGACGCAGCGTGGGCGAACTGGTTACTCGGCCCTACTATAAACCTGTCGAAGGTGTAATTCAGGTTGAGGACGCCGGTGAAGAGCTTAGAGGCCTTTGTTTCCTTCTCCGACTTTTCCCTGTGCTCGTCCCTCTCCTTCTTTTCGTGGGCTGCCTGCGCCCTCTCGTGATCGGCTACTACGGAAACTTCGAGCCGCTTTCCGCACACCTCGTTTATCGTATCGCTTATGAAATCGAGGTAGTGGTTGTTTATCCAGTCCCTGTCGAATTCGCTTCCGGCGGCGAGGGTTATCGAGCTCTCGGTTTCGGCGACCGGCTTAAGCGGCGCGAACCAGAAGAACACCTGCGGGTTCGATTTCTTTTTTATCCTTTCGAGGACGCTTTCCCACGTATCCTGGCCGGCGGTTTCGGCCGCCGTCTTCTGGTGGGATTTCCCCGGGCGTATGGACTTGCTCATGAACTGCTCAAGCCCTTTACCGTCGTCTTTTTGTCTGTTGAAGATCGTTCTCAGATTATGTTTAAGGGGCGTACGCTTAGTGGCCAATTGCTATCGTTCCTCCGTCTTGAAAAAGGCAATCTATCCACAATCCATCACCAGCCTGTGGACAAATCGTAGTGCTGGTTTGTGTGTGAATTAAGCCCCACCCTAATCCGTACGCTACATCCTAACAGATGCCGAAAGACATTGTCAAGTTTATTTTTTTTATCCAGTTATCACGGTAGGTTACAGAAAAATGCTAAATCGATATATGTATTTACACCATACGGCGGCGGGCGGGCGTCTGCGTGTAGTTTTCCTGTGTGTATTATATGCACCACGGGCGCAAGAGGCCGGAAGAAAAGAGAATTTCCGCGCCCGTTCCTGTCTGTGGATATCTTTACGCCCCCGGGGCGCCCGGGTCTGTGGATACATTCCCTTCCCCGGCTGCCCTTATACCCTTTTCGACGTCGACCTGCGAGAGCATGGCGGCCCCTATGACGAAGAAGGCGATCAGCGAGAAAATGCTAAGGCGGCTCGAGCCCGTGGTCTGCGAGACGACGGCGAAGACGAGCGGCCCGACGATGCCCGCAAACTTGGAGCTCATACCGTAAAATCCGAAGAACTCGGCCGTCTTGTCCCTGGGCAGCATCGAGCCGAACATCGAGCGGCTGAGCGCCTGTGTGCCTCCCTGCACCGTCCCCACGAGGAACGCGAGTATCCAGAAGTGAACGGCGTTCTCCATGAAGTATCCGCCTATGGAAATCACCGTGTACACCGAGAGCCCGAGGAGGATCGAGTTCTTCGGGCCGATTATGCCCGCGAGACGCCCGAAGGCGAAGGAGAACGGTATGCCGACGAACTGTGTCATGAGGAGGGCCCCTATGAGCGCCGTCTGGCTTATGCCTATCTCGGCGCCGTAAATGGTCGCCATCTTTATTATGGTCCCGATGCCGTCGTTATAGACCCAGAAGGCGGCCAGGAAGAGGGCGAGCTCCCTGTACTTCCTGAGCTCTCTGAAGGTCCCTGAAAGCCTTTTAAATCCTGCCGTCAGGGGGTTTACGCCGCGGGCGCCCCCGGTCCCGCCCGGGGGCTCCTTCACGTTGAGAATAAGCGGGATCGTAAAGACGGCCCACCAGAGAGATACGGTGAGAAACGAGAGCCTCGTCGCAAGGAGCTTGTCCGACATGAGCTCTATCATGGCTATGTCTACGGCCAGAAGAATGCCGCCGCCGGTGTAGCCGAATATGTATCCCTTTATGGACACCCGGTCCATCTCTCCCGGCCTGGCCACGTAGGGGAGCATCGAGTTGTAGAAGACCTCGGAGACCGTAAAGCCTATGTTCCCGAAAATGAAAAAGAGAGAAGCCAATAGCCAGTCCCCGGTTTTTACGAAGTAAAGAAGGGCTGTCGAGAATATTCCGAGAGCGGCGAACAGGAGGAGAAGGCGCTTTTTCATGCCGGAGTAATCGGCGATTGCGCCCACGACAGGGGAGAGTACCGCGGCTATGAAAAGTGTGATGACGGTTGTGTATCCCCAATATGCGGTCGCTATGTTGCTTTCGAGGTTAGAGGCCGCGACCTGGCTGTAGTAGACGGGCAGGACGGCGGAGATGACGACGGTGGCGAAGGCGGAATACGCCCAGTCGTACATGCACCAGCTGAGGGTTTCCCTATTCTTGCCCTTCGCGTCGGTTTCGGTCATTTCTCTTGAGATTCTTCGGGCGGACAGTCGTGTCCCCTCGTCCCGGTTTTGCGAGTATTATTATTGGAAATGACCCAAAATGGAAGGCGGAAGCTCGGTTGACCGCCATTATCCTGTTCCTCCTTCTCTGGACCCCGGTCTCCCTTTTTGCGGCTTATTCCCTTCCCGAGTCTTTCGGCGCCCAGGGAAAGCTCGGCCTCGGGATCATCATATGGCTGATCGGCGGGCTCCTGGGCTTTTACTATCTCGTTGCCGGAAAATGGCGCTGAATGCTGCATATTTATTCAAGACTGCCGCTTCCGCGGTGCTTATACGGAGCGAGTTTCTGTAACTAAATTCTAATTGGTAACAATTCCCGCCTGATAATAACTTGTATTTGGTCCTATTTTGTGACATAATTTTAGTGACAAGGGCAGGGGCCGGAAGGCGCTCTGACACATTAATCACACGAGGAGGCTATTATGCTGAGTAAAGAAATTCAGGATGCCCTGAACGATCAGATTAAAAACGAATATTTCGCGTCTTTTACCTATCTCTCGATGGCGGCCCACTGCGAATCGCTCAATCTCACTGGCTTTGCCAAGTGGCTGAGGAAGCAGAGCCAGGAAGAGATCCAGCATGCGATGAAGCTCTTCGACTACATCGTCGACAGGGACGGGCAGGTCGTCCTCCAGGGGATCGAAAAGCCCCAGTCGAAGTTCAAATCGCTTACGGATATTTTCCAGCAGGCCCTCGATCACGAAAGAGAGGTCACGGGGATGATAAACAAGCTCTACGAGAAGGCCATAAGCGAGAACGACCATGCGACGGCGGTCGAGCTCCAGTGGTTCATACACGAGCAGGTCGAGGAAGAAAAGTCGGCGACCGAGATCCTCGACAGATTGAAATTCGCCGGGGACAACAGCTCGGCGATCCTTCTTCTCGACTCCCAGCTCGGCCAGAGGCACTGATATCAAGCCGCAGGGCGGCCGATTTAGAGAAAATTACCTTTCCACGCGGGGCGGGATGACTTCCCTGCCCCGCGCCGATTCCTTGAATTCTACACTTGGTATATATCCGGCTCAGCCGCGGCCTTCGGGCGTTATAATCTCGCCGGGCCAGTCCTCCGCAATCTTTCCGGACCTCAGCCATTCGAGAGGAATGCGCCAGAGCTTCTCTTCGAACTTGCCGTTGAAAAACGGGAAATGCCCTATCGAATCCTCACCTATGGACTCGGGCGGGATCCTTAAGTGTATCCGTGCGCTCCCGGTGTAATACGAGAGCAGGCGCTCGACGGCCGGTATGGTGCCGAACTCGTCGTCCGTGACGCTCACTGCGAGGGTAGGGGCCGTAACCGCTTCAAACCTGTCGAGGAATACTCGTTTGTCCGGATAGCGCACCGCCCAGCTCCCGCCGGGGACATCTTCGAAACGCGGCCGGCTGCGGGCCCAGTCTCTCGCGACCCTTCCCGGCGTATCTTCAAGCCACCCGAGACGCTTTCCGGGGAAGTAGCCGAGGAGGAGCGTCGCGAGCGGCATGGCGATGTGCCATTTGGCGAACATCCCCGCCCTCTTGCCGGGTGCGTAGTCCCGCCAGTAGGCGTACTGCGCCCCCATGGTGAAGATCCTCCGGATGAGACAGCTCGATTCTGCAAAGCCGACGAGGAACCCGCCTACGCTGTGTGCCGCGACATCTATCGGCCGGCCGGGGAACGTCTCGAGTGCGAACCTGATGACGGCGTCGAAATCGAGCTCGCCCCAGTCTATCCACCCGGCGTCGAACCCTTTAAAGCTGGGCGGCCGCGACGCGCCTATGCCGCGGTAATCGTAAGTGATCACGTCAAAGCCGTTCCTGTAGAGGAACGAGGCGAAGCGGGAATAGTATCTGCACCTGACCGAGTTCGCCGCGTTTATTATGACGACGGGCCTGTCCCGGGAATCGGGCCCGGGGCTCCGCCACATGGAGCCGTTTATAGTGAAGCCGTCGGCGGTACGTATGGAGATATGCTCGGGCTCGGCCGGTTTCTGCTCCGCTCTTTGAATAGGATCGGTCGTCATGGGGATTACCTCGGCATATGGTTATGTGCGCGGCCCGTGCGGCATCGATATTAAAAATATAGTTTCCGGGAAAACCGGATTATTCAACAGCGGGGGCCTTCCCTCGTGAGATAAGATGCACCCGGGCTTCTCATGGATGCCTGTTTTGTGAGGGTGCGCTTACCACTCGCCCTGATCGTTTCGCCCGGACACTCCTCTTACAGTTAAATCCCTCCTTTGAAATGATATACGGTTGCTTTTATTATATTCGCGTGGGCCTTTGTGAGCTCTGTATAAATTCAGAAACGGGGTAGACGAATGCGCCGAAATCTCGAGCCCGGTCGGCAGACTATGGACGAAGAAAGGGCCCTCAGGCTCATAGTGGAAGGCACAGCCGCCGAGACGGGCGAGGGGTTCTTCAAGGCGCTTGTCGGGAATCTTGCCGCCGTGCTCGGCACGAGGGGCGCGTGGGTGACGGAGTATCTGCCCGAGGCCGGGCGCCTGAGCTCTCTTGCCTTCCGCCTGGACGACGGCTGGGTGGACGAATACGAATACCGTATATCCGGCACCCCGTGCGAGCTCGTAGTGGAGAAAAAGACCATCTTCCGCGTCGAAGACAATGTGGTCGATCTCTACCCCGACGACCCGGACCTCGGCCCGATGGGTGCCGTGAGCTACATGGGCATACCCCTTCTCGACCCTGCTGGGAACGTGCTCGGTCACCTGGCCGTCCTCGATTCAAAACCCATGCCCGAGGAATCCCGCGTCGAAGCGATTTTCAGGATATTCGCGGCTCGCGCTTCGGCCGAGCTCCGGAGGCTCCGCGCCGAGACAGGCGTACGCGAGAGGGAGGAAAAGCTGACACGCCTCGTGGACAGCGCTATGGACGCCATCATCGAGCTCGACAACATGCTCGAAGTCAGCATGTTAAACCCTGCCGCCGAGGGTGTGTTCAGGACCGGGATACCTGAGTGCAGGCGAAAGAGCTTCCTCGACTTTCTCTCCGGAGAAAGCGCGGCCAGGCTGAAGGGAATTATTTCCGAGCTCGCCGCGCTCCCGGAGGGACGGCGGTTTCTATGGGTCGCGGGAGGGCTGTCGGCCAGGCGCTCGGACGGGAGCGTTTTCACGGCCGAAGCCACGGTTTCACAGTTCGAGATGAAGAAGAAAAGGTACTACACCGTGATTCTCCGGAATATAGAGGAAAGGCTCGAAGCCGAAAGGCGTATAAAAGCCCTCTCCGAGAAGGCCGATTATCTTAACGAGGAAATTAACTCGCTCAGAAACTTCGGCGAGATCGCGGGCAGCTCCCCCGCCTTGAGCGGGGTTATAAACGATATAGCGAGGGTGGCAAGGACGGACGCGACGGTGCTGGTGACGGGCGAGACCGGGACGGGCAAGGAGCTCATAGCCAGGGCCGTGCACGCCGAGAGTTTGAGAAACGACTCGCCGCTCATAAGGGTCAACTGCGCGGCAATCCCGGGCGGGCTTATAGAGAGCGAATTCTTCGGGCACGAGAAGGGTGCGTTCACGGGCGCCACCGGGAAGAGAGAGGGCAGGTTCTCGCTCGCTGACGGCGGGACCATTTTCCTCGACGAGATAGGTGAGCTCCAGCTCGACCTCCAGTCAAAGCTCCTCCGCGTGCTCCAGGAAGGCGAATTCGAGCCTGTCGGGAGCTCCGAGACCCGGAGGGTGGATGTGCGCGTTATAGCGGCCACGAACAGGGACCTCATGCGTATGGTGAAGGAGGGGAAATTCCGTGAAGACCTCTACTACAGGCTGAGCGTGTTTCCGCTCGATATACCTCCGCTCAGGGAGCGGGGCAGGGACGTAATAACACTCGCCGCCATCTTTTCGGAGAGGTTTGCGCGCAAGATCGGGGTGACCGTGAAGCCCCTTACCGGGGAGCAGATAGAGAGGCTCGCGGCATACGGCTGGCCCGGCAACGTGCGCGAGCTTCAGAACGTGATGGAGCGCGCCGTGATTACCTCCCGAGCGGGTGAGCTCAACCTGGACAGCGCGCTCCCGGCGGGTTCTATAAGGACTACCCGGACGGCCCCAGCCCCCGAGGCCTCCGGAGATAAACGTATACTCACACACAAGGAGCTCCTCGACCTCGAAAGGAGCAACATAGTCGCGGCGCTCGAAAAATCGGGCTGGCGCGTTTCGGGCGAAAAGGGGGCCGCTAGGCTTCTCGGGGTGCCTTCGACCACTCTCGGCTCGCGGATAAAGACCCTCGGAATAAGGCGCGGGGGATAGTTCCTACGTCCCCGCCCCTTTGCCCGGTCCGTTCTTCCTTATATATAAAGATCTCAGGGCTTTTTCGCGAAGAAATTGACTCCCTGGACGTAGAGGTCCTTCGAAACCTTCACCTCCGCCGACGTGTTTTTAAAGCAGTCGAAGTGCTCCGTCACCCGGCAGTCCGTAAAACCGCAGGCCCCGGCGATTTCGGGCAGCTCTTTTTCCGTAAGCGCCCCCGCTATGCAGGCCGCCCACAGGTCCGGGTTTTCCCTCGCTTCGGGCTTTAACTCCCTCTGCACCACTACGTCGCCCAGGAATAGCCTCCCTCCGGGCCTTAGCACGCGGTGGATTTCACGAAACACTATTTCCTTGTCCGGGGCGAGGTTCACGACGCCGTTCGATATAACGACGTCTACGCTCTCGTCCTCCACCGGCAACTCTTCGAAAACACCTTCCCGTATATCCACGTAATGCGACATCCCGGCTTTACGTGCGGCCGCTACGGCGCAGTCGCGCATCGCCTTCGTCATATCTACGCCTATCGCCTTTCCCCGGGGGCCGACGCGCTTTGCCGCCAGCAGGAGGTCCATGCCGGCCCCGCACGCATGATCGAGAACAGTTTCCCCCGGCGCGATCTTACCTATCCTGTGGGGATTGGCCACGCCCGCAAAACGGGCCGTGCTCTCTTCCGGGAGCGCCATCAGCTCTTCCATATCGTATTTGAGATACCCGGACGCGTACGCGGGCCCCCTGTGAAAATGGAACTCGCCGTTGGGTTCACGGGCGACCCTGTCGTAGGTCTCGTAAACCCTTTCTTTCAGATACCCCGTGTCGAATCCTGCCGGACATCTTATCGCCATCTTGCTTACCTCCATTTTTGATTTCGGGAACCGAATCCCGCTCTGTTTGGATGAAGTATGGCAACCTCCGTGCCGAATTTGAGGAAAGCTTCAATAGTTCAATCTCCACGGCGGCTTAGGTTTCGGAAGAGGCAAACGAGGCGTCCCGGTGGTTACGGGTGTTCGCGAGATATCGTCAGGACGGTCTGCGAAGTCTCGTAAATTACGAAATCTCGTAATATCGTTGAACAAAGGAGAATATAGTTAACCCCTTGGAACAATTATATATTCCATTGCCGAAGCAGGTTGGCATGCCCCTTGCACCTTTGTTTCAACAGTTCTCGACGCACAAAAAATCTAAAATAAGGAGGTAAGTAAAATGTCAGAACTGGCAAAGGACACCACAGAAGACAAGGTTTTGAACGGGGTCAACGTCGACGGGATATTTCGTGCTATAGCCATTATGAGCTGCGACGCCGGGGCCGCGAAGTTCCAGTTCCGGAACCGAAACCGGTGGATTACCGGGGGGCTCAACAGGTCCTTCGTCGACGGCTTCTACGGTGCGTGTAACGAGCACACGAGGGAAACGCCGTTCGTTCTCGATAACGACGAGCCGCCGGTCCTTCTCGGGGAGGACAGGGGGCCGAACCCTGTCGAGCAGGTTCTCCACGGGCTTGCGGGATGTATCACGACGACGCTCGTCTACCACGCCGCGGCGAGGGGCATAAGGATCGACGAGATGGAGACGAGCTTCGAGGGAGACCTGGACCTCAGGGGCCTGCTCGGAATTCCCGGGGCGAAGCGTAACGGCTACGAGGAGATAAGGATAAAGGTGAGGATAAGGGCCGACGACGCCACGAAGGAGGAGATAGACGAGCTCGTAAAGCTGGCGGAAAGGCGCTCCCCGGTATTCGACATAGTCTCGAACCCGGTGCCGGTGAAGGTTACGGTGGATTTCTGAAACGGCGTGCGCGTTACATTCCGGCTACGCGGTGCGGGGTGTAACGCGCAGCTTCTTTTTCTCGGATGAAAGAATTCAAAGTTTGAGGGCTCCGGCCTCGGCAGGTCTTCGCTCTTTCGTTTCAGAGGCTCGGAAACGTGAGGCCGAACCGCTCGCATAAAGCGGGCACGCTGCCAAAGTCCATTTCGAGCGAGCATCTTTGTTTATCTCCGCGAATTTGCCGAGGTCGCCCCGGGCGGCAACCACCTCTCGGAAATAGCTCTCGAACCCCGCGGGGGATATGACCTCTATTATCAGGCGCGTCGCGTCGCCCGCATTCCAGAACGTGTGCCACTGTCCGCGCGGCTTGAATACCCGGGAACCCCGGCCGGCGATCACCGCTTCGTCGCCCGGGAGCGCACCGAGCGTGCCTTGAGCGACGTACGAGTATTCGTCTTCGTTGTGATGATAGTGGAGCGGCGCTGCCAGCGCACGGGGAGCAAGCGGGTGATGCACGACAGAAAACCTCTTCCCCGTCTCTTCACCTTCTATCTTCCAGTGTACGCCGAGCCCGCCGAAGTCGAAGCTGTCACCGCCGTCGGGTGGGATCGCTATTTTCTTGTTCATCGTATTTTCTCCTCGTCTACTCCGGGGCCGGATCGCGTCCAGTGTCTTCAATACTTTTCAGAGCTCGAGGGTAACCGTGGAGAATATTTACGGGAAGGATTCAGATCGACGAGAAAAATTTAAGGAGCCCGTCCGTAACCTCTTCCGGTTTTTCTTCCGGAAGGAAGTGCCCGCAGTCGAGCGGTCCGCCTCTCACGTCAATGGCCTTCTCCCTCCACGTGGCAAGGACGTCGTATGTCCTGTGGACGAACCCCTTCCCGCCCCAGAGGACGAGCAGCGGGCATTCGATCCTCTTTTCGAAGTCTGACTCGTCGTGGACGAGGTCTATAGTCGCCGCCGCCCTGTAATCCTCGCAGCTCGCGTGTATAGCCTCGGGCGAGCCGAAGCACCGGACGTATTCCTTAACGGTCTCTTCGTCGAACACCGCGCCGGGCGCGCTCCATCTCCCGAGCTTCTCCCTTAGATAATATTCCGGGTCGCACCCTATCATCCTTTCGGGGAGACCGTCCGGCTGAATGAGGAAGAACCAGTGATAGTATCCGGTGGCGAAATTCTTCTCGGCCGTTTTGAACATAGTATGCGTCGGCGCTATGTCCATCACGCACGCGGCCCGGACCCTGTCCGGGTGGTCGAGGCACATCCTGTGCGTAACCCTGCCGCCCCTGTCGTGCCCTGCGACGTAGAAACTCCGGAATCCGAGCGCCTCCATGACCTCGACGCAGTCCCCGGCCATGGCGCGCTTTGAATAAGTGTAGTGGTCCGAGGTTGATTCGGGTTTCGAGCTGTCGCCGTAGCCCCTGAGGTCCATGCAGACGACGTGGAAATGTTTTGCGAGCTCGGGCGCGGTCAGGCGCCACATCGCGTGCGTCTCGGGATAGCCGTGCAGGAGGAGCAAAGGCTTACCCTCGCCGCCGTGGACGAGGTTTATCCCGGCGCCCGAGGTCTCGACGTAAGCCTTCTGGAATTTATCTCCGAACATCGGGAGTTATTATAAGCGAAAGCCCCGTGTGTATACACCCCGTCCGGAAGGCCGGCTCCTTCCGCACGGGTAGCCGGAAGCTTCGAGCGCCGGCGATTCGCCCCGTAAAATCAGTACACCCACCCGAAGGCGAGGTCTATCGTGCTTTCGTTGTTGAGGTCGCTCGCGGCTATCATCCTGTAGCCGTAGTCGAGCTTTACGAAGACTGCATTCGCGAACGTGTAAGAAAGCCCTCCCGTGAGCACTGTTCTTTCGTACCTCGGGTTGTCGAAGAGGTCGTTACGCGGGTCGAACATCGTGTCGTAGTAATCGACCCTGAAGAAGGGCTCGAGACGGTGGAGGTGATTGAGCCCGACGTATGTGTTTATGTTGTAGCCGAGCTCGGCCCATGCCGAAATCGCGTTGTCGGAAACGGCGGTCCTCGGTACGTCGAGGTTGTTCGAAAGCCTCGCGTTCCTTTCCGAGACCTCGGCTGCGTCCCAGAGGTGCCCCCACACGAAGAGACCGCTTCCGCGCCATTTTCCGTAGTTGAATATGGCGTGGGCGTCGAGCAGCAGTATAGGTGCGTCCACGTCGGGAAGGTCGTCCTTGGGCCTGTTGGCCGAGGTGTCGAAGCCGTAGTAGGCCGATGTGCCCACGAGAAGCCCGTAGTCGAGGAACTTGTAATCGATCCTGCCCACCATTGCGAGCCCCGTCGCCTTTATAGTTTCAAATTTCCCCTGGTGTCCGCCGCGTATCCAGTTAAGCGAGCCGAATCCCGTCGAGTCGAGCCCGTTTACGACCTGGAACGTGAGATTCAGGCTGTCCGTCGCGTAATACTCGAAGCTGGCGCCCATCTCGTCCCATACGGCCGGTATGACCATCGTCTCGGATTCGGGCCTCCTCGCGGCGAGGTAATCCGTAGGCTTGCTGAGGAACGACATGAGTCCGAACGCAAGGTAAAAACGCCCGGCCTTCAGCTTTCCCCAGTCGCTGAATTTTTTATATAGGTAGAGCTCTTCGACGTACACCTCTCCGCCCTTTTCGATCTCTTTCTCGTATTCGCCGAATTCCTCGTATTCTATTTCGAACGTAGAGCCCGTGCCGCCGTGCTCGAATTCTATCTCGGCCTCGAAGCCGAGCCCCGCGAACATCTCGCCCTCAAGCTCGATCACGAAGCGGGACAGGTCGAATTCGAGCCTGTCATACGAGCCCGAACCCCCGGGTCGCGTCTGGTCCGGGCCGTAGCCGTACCACGAAAAGAGAATATCGGCGTACCCTTCCCAGGTGAGCTGGAACGGCCCCTCGTCGACGAGCTTCTTGTAGGGTTTTTCGCCCCTGTTCACCATCTCGAAGAAGTTTTCCTCGCTGACGTCACGCTCTTCTTCCTCGGCGGCCTTAAGGGTTTCTTCCTCGGTGGCTTCTCCCGGCGCTACCGGTGCCGAAGGCGCGGCAGGCTTGCCGGGCGCGCCTTTTTCCACCACGACCGGCTTCTCGCCGGAGAGCTCGTCAACCTTCTTTTCGAGGGCCTCGATCTTCTCGGTGTTCTCTTTTTTCAGCTGTTCTATCTCCTCCACTCTCCGGGCGTTGTCGAGCTGGAGCTGCCTTACCATCTCCTTGAGCTCCTGTAGTTCGTTACTACTGGGCTGGGCCTGTGAATAGGCGAAATCGCCCGCCAGAAGTGTCGCCAAAATGATAAAGAGCGATGGGAGAATAAATTTTTTCATCTTCACGTTCCTTCCTCAAAGCGCGTTCAAGAATTTGATGAGCTTTTCACGCTCGGTTTTGTTTAAATTCATAAAACGTTCCTTTGCGCCGTGCGCCTCGCCGTCGTGCCAGAGTATCGCCTCTTCGAGCGTCCTCGCACGCCCGTCGTGGAGAAAGTTCTGTACGCCCGAGACGGTTCTCGTAAGTCCTATCGCCCAGAGCGGCGCTGTCCGCCATTCCGTCCCGCTTGCGTCGTGGTCCGGCCTGTGATCGGCGAGCCCCTCGCCCATGTCGTGGAGGAGAAGGTCCGTAAAGGGCTGTATGAGCTGGTTACTGAGCTCGGGGAGCTCGTGTGTGCCGGTTCTTATAACCGACCTGTGGCACTGCTCGCACCCTATGTCGTTAAATATGCGCTCGCCCGCGGGGACGTCGGGGTCGTCGGTGTCGAGCCTGAGCGGCACAGTGAGCGTCTGTGTGTAGAACGTCGTGAGCTCGACCGTCTCCTCGTCTATATCGGGCTCGGGGTCTTCGCCCGGGAGGTCAGGGTTCGTAACCCCCATGTCCTCGGAATATGCTTTCACGGCCTGCTCACGCAGATTGCGCGAGCTCGCCTTATGCCCGAATCTCCCCAGCTCGAAGTTGGAAGTAACGGTGTTCCAGACTATGTTCGGCCGCCCGGATATACCGTCGCCGTCCGCGTCGTCGGGGTCCGCCCTTTCGAGTAAGGTTTCTTCCGATACGGCTTCGAGAAGACCGAGACCGATTACGGGCGGCGGCAGCCTCATAGATCTTTCTATATGATCCGGCAGCGGCTCCCCGTTCGAGAGAATGACTTCGACAATGGGCCGCCTGAGACTGTACGGTGTCCCGTCCGGATAGGCGCCGGGGACTTCCTCCCAGTCGAGGAAGACCTCGCCCTCGGGTGTAAATCCGAAGGTCGCGTGGTCCTGTATTTGCTCGCCGAGCCCTTCCACCGGGCGATTACCGCCCGGGACGAGCGGCGTTCCTCCGGGGTCGGAAACCCTGATGAGCCCGTGGCTCCTGAGGCCCGTATTGCCGAACACAGGCTGCCCTCTCCCGTTTTTCACGTGGCACGACTCACACGACACGTTGTTGAAAAGCGGGCCGAGTCCCGGATTTCTCGGCGCGGGAGGCGTAACGAAAATGTCGCCGAACGTCACGTCGCCGTTTAAATGCTTTATCAAGGACTCCTCCGATAGATTCGCTGCGGGCACCTCGAATGCAAAAGAAGTGCGGTTATAAACACTCGTATCGCCGCCTGCTCTTACAGGCCCGGCAGTCGGCTCAGGCTCCGGTGACGTGTCCGACGAATCGCCCTCCCCGCAAGACGTCAGAAAAAACACCGGGCAGAGTGCACAAAGAACAAAAACATAAAAGAGCCGGCGGAAAATCCCCGGCTCGGACTCACCCGTTTTGTACATGCTCCCCTCACCTTAAAAAGAAATAGATATGCGCCCGCCCCGGGCCGCTTGGGGCGGCTCGGAGCAGGCGCTCTATTTGCGGATTACTGTCTTATAACAGGTAATACTTCACCGTTAAGGGTGTTGAATACTCTTACGCAGGCTTCCTGCGCCGCTACTATATCGTCGGCCGCATTTGGATCGAGGATCGCATCGCGGAAAGGCTGCGGAATCGCGAGTATCGCACCTATAGCATCGTTTATCTCGTTTTCCACCCTCGCTGCGAGATCGGGATCAGTCTCGGCAACGAGCTCGTCGATTCCCGTGCCGTTAATACCGAGAAGCGGCTGGTCGCCGGTGTATGAGTAGAGAACTCCCCTTATGTCGTCCGCGAAGTCTGCCCTCGAATTGAAGCTGAACTGGCTTTCGACGGCTTCGACGTCCTGGTTGTCAAAGGGCTCGGCTATTTTTCCGTTGGCGACCTCGTCCAGAATGATGGACATGCCTTCTATTATCTGCTCGAGTGCGCTCACCTGCGACGGGAAGACCGTATTGCTTCCGGCCGTCTTCATGACGTCGCCGAAGGGATCGGGCCCCGCGGTCCAGTCGTTAAGAAGCTCCGTGGCCGTGATCTCGATGTCCGTGACGACGGCTATCAGGTATTCGAACTCCCTGTCGCCGAGCTGGTCGATCGAGAAGGCGAAAAGAAGGTATTCGGCTGTGTGGAATCCCTTGAGGGTCGGGTCGAGGTTCCTGATGAATTCCGGGGTAAGTGCATTACCGCTCGCGAGGACAGCGTCGAGGTCCGTTCTGTTGACCGGCCAGCTGTCGAGCGCCGGGTCGTGACCCCTGAAGTCCACGGGTCCGAAAAGCCACGCCTCGCTCTGCTCCCACGGAATTCGGGCCGATATCCAGGCCGCCTTGGCGGCGTCCAGGTTTTGCTGCGTCCTGTCGGCTTCAAGGGTTTCGCACGCCTCCCTGAGCACAGTCGCCCTTTCCTGGAGCAATCCGTAGGTTCCTACGACAACTCCGTCGACGTAGTCGTCGAGTATGTTCTGAATAAGCTGCTCATTGGGATCGGGGCCTGGACCTGGTCCGTCCGAGCTCGAACTGCCTCCATCGCAAGCCGCCATGAATAGAAATGAAATCGAAAGAATCAAAGTCAAGACTTTTACTCTTGTGTACATTGTAATTCCTCCTTTATTCAAGCAACAATGCCCATCACATTGGCTTGATATTCAAAATCATATTCATAATAATAAGGTGTGAGAATCCTGTCAAGAAAAAATTCAATAATAAGAAGTGATTGCCTGAGAGTGGATATTAGCTGGTAGTTATTAGCTTTGCCAGTATCTGATTGTTTTATTTAATATAATGTAGTACTTATTCGATACGTGTAATAGCAATAAATATGATAAAAAATAAATAGTACCAGCCTGAAAAATTCTTGATGGGAAATGGCATTAGAGGGCGGTTTTTTTCAGTTGCTCTTGTCCCGTGCGTTTTAGAGGGATTGTCGCTCGAATTGAAAGATACAAACGGTGCTGCTGCCGTGGGCATGTTATCCCGGCTCAGCCCCTGTCGAGCGAGCGGTATTGTATTGCTTCGGATATGTGATGGGCGAGGACGTTTTCAGACCTGTCGAGGTCGGCAATCGTGCGGGAGACCTTGAGTATCCTGTCGTACGCGCGGGCGCTTAGCCCGAGCCTGTCTATAGCGGCCTGAAGGAGGCTCGCTCCCTTGTCGTCCGGCTTCGAATATTTCCTCACCATCGAGGGCGACATCTGGGAATTCGAATGGATTCTAGATCTCTTAAAACGCGCCCTTTGTATCTCTCTCGCGGCGTTGACGCGGCTTTTTATATCGGCCGAGGTTTCCCCCCTCGTGTCCTCCGTAAGCTCCCTGTACCTTACAGGCGGGACTTCGATGTGTATGTCTATCCTGTCGAGAAGAGGCCCTGACACCTTCGCCCTGTACCTGTGTATTTGCATGGGGGTGCAGCTGCATTCCTTGAGAGGGTCGCCGTGATAGCCGCACGGACACGGGTTCATTGCAGCCACCAGCATCATGCGCGCGGGATATGTTATCGAGGTTATGGCCCTCGATATGGTGACGACGCCGTCTTCGAGCGGCTGTCTCAAAACCTCGAGCACGTTCTTCCTGAATTCGGGAAGCTCGTCCAAAAACAGCACACCGTTATGCGCCAGGCTCACCTCACCGGGCTTCGGAACCGCACCGCCCCCTATGAGCCCGGCGTCGCTTATCGTATGGTGAGGGGGCCTGAAAGGCCTCGTCGCGAATAAGGACGAGTGGTCGGGAAGGAGTCCGGAAACGGAGTAAATTTTCGTCGTTTCGAGCGCCTCGTCGAAGCTCATGTCGGGGAGGATCGTCGGAAGCCTCCTTGCCAGCATGGTCTTGCCCGAGCCGGGGGAGCCGATCATGAGGACGTTATGCCCCCCGCTCGCCGCGACTTCGAGGGCGCGCTTTACGTGCTCCTGCCCCTTCACTTCGTGAAAGTCGATGTCGTAGCTCCTGGCCGCGGTGAATAAGGAATCGACGTCGATTACGGTTGGCTCGATAACCCTTTTTCCGGAGAGGAATTCGACTGTCTCCTGAAGCGTTTCGACGGCGAGGACTTCTATTCCGTCGACGACCGCGGCCTCCTCGGCGTTTTCCCTGGGGAGGATTATTCCCTTGAGCCTGTTGTCACGCGCGCGTATGGAGCTCGGAAGCGCCCCCCTCACCGGCTTCACTTTTCCGTCGAGAGAGAGCTCGCCGAGTACGACGTAGTCCTGAAGGAGGTCCTGCTCTACGAGGCCGGTCGCGGAGAGTATCCCGAGCGATATCGGAAGATCGAACGCAGAGCCCTCCTTTCTTATATCGGCCGGGGCGAGGTTTACGGTGATCCTCCTCGCCGGGAACTCGTATCCGCAGTTCTTTATCGCCGCCCTTACGCGCTCCTTGCTTTCCTTGACTGCTCCCTCCGGCAGCCCTACCGTGTTGAATTGCGGGACGCCGAACGCGAGATCGACTTCGACTTCGACAATGTATGCGTCAACCCCAAGTACCGCGCTTGAAAGGATTTTGGAAATCATAATAACGGGCTAATTATAACCTTTAATTATTTATGAAGTGTAGACCGGCAATGAAAAAACCTGCGAGGCGGTGCGACACACCATTCTTCTTTGCAAGAGCGGCGTCAAGGAATTTCAATAGGTGGCTAAATAAAAAGAAGACGGAGTCAGCCTTCAGCTTTTATCTCGGTCCGTGCTTTACAATGGCAATCGATCCCTATTTCATATACTTGTCGAAAAAACCGATTACCATTTCCGGATATCTTCCGAAATAGTTATATCCGTCCTTGAACCTTCTCGTCGTTCCTTCGATCCAGAAGAGCTCTTTGTCCCTGCTTCCCAAAAGGTCGAACGTTTTTTGTCCGTCTTCCGGGTTTTTTGTCCAGGCATCGTCTTTCACCTGGATCATGAGTACAGGCATTTTTACTCCCGGGGCGAATAAGTGCGGCGTCATCTCGTCCATGAGGAACCCGCCCGCTTTCAGGAGCTCGAAATCCAGCAGATCCAGATACTGCTCAACGCCCTGAAGCTCGGAGAAAGCCCTGTAAATGGCCCTCATGGAAACCACCATCGGGCTGCACATGCAGCGGACGTTCTCGAATAAATCCGGGCGCCGATAGATAGCTTCGTACTGTGAATTCCCGCCCATGCACTGGCTGTATAAGCCCACCTTCATTTTGCCAAGCCTCGGATGGCTGTCTACATATTTCTTTACGCCCACGCAGTCGCGCCATTCTATCCTGCCGATGCCGCTCACGCCGTTGTTCGAAGCCCCGCTTCTGCCGTGATTCCTGATGTCGTAGGCCAGCACGTTGTACCCGGCGTCGGCCAGATGCTTCATCTGGATCACGAAATCGATCTCTACCGCGTCGTAATTGCTCCAGGGCTCGCCGAAGTGCCCCTGAAAACCGGCGCGGCACATGGGAAGCGCATGGTTAAAAATGACGAGTTTATCACTCTCGCCGCCTTTCGCCGGAATATACCATCCTTCGAGTGCGACGCCGTCGTCCGCTGGAAAGTAAATATCTTCCCAGCCTGTCATGCCGTGATCGTCCGGTGTTTTGTGAAGAACGCTTCTAAAGGGCCTGACCACGTTGACCATTCCCTTTATTTTTTCGTAATCCGATTCGGAAATAGTCTTTAGCTGCTCCAAAGCCTTTTCCATTCTTTCTTTCGGGAATCTGCCCATGATCTTTACTCCTTCGGTTTAATTTTCAACTCGTTTATAGTACAGCTCAGGATTCGGGTCGGTCGCCGTTTAAAGCGCCTAAGGAATGGGAGAAGGGTTATCATCGAAATTATACTGTAATACACCGTACAACATCCATAAACAGGGCTGCAGTATTCGGTAATAAGGCCGGAGGAAAGGGTAGCGAGGCATTCGTGGAAGCTCAAGCGCGCGGTATCGTCGGAAATCTTCTCACGAGGATGCCTGGCGACGTTCGGGCTAATATGATAAGAATATTGGGCATGGCTGCGCGTATGGCGCTGCAGCCGGCTGTACCAGGAGATGAGATTCGTGAACGTCATTTCCAATTTGTAAGGTGAGAGAGCGTGATAGACCTGAAGCCGCTTCGCAGCGATGAAAAGATAGCCGTAGCCGTCCCGACGAGGAACAGGCCCTCGTACCTCTCTATCGTTATATCCTGCATATTGGGCCAGACGTATACGAACTGGATGCTGGTGATAAACGACCAGAGCGATGCGCCCGTAGGCAGGGATCACGCCGTGAGGGACTTGCTCGCCCTCGCGCAAAGGACGGGACACGACGTCCGGATGATACGCACGGACAAGGGAGCGGAAAGGCACCAGGGCGCAATGGAGGCCGTCCCCGAAGGCATAGAGCTCGTACTCCGGATAGACGACGACATGTTCCCGGAGCCCTCGTTCCTCGAGAACATGCTGAAGCCGTTCAGGTTCTTTCCGTCCGAGCCGCTCGCAGCCGTCGGGGGGCTCCACCCCGAGCCCGGCAGCGGCCCGCTCGACCTGGACGTCGCCCTCGGCGATCCCGAATGGATCCCCAGATTCGACAGGCCCGACTGGAGACTCCAGGGTCATTTCTAGTACAACCTTCCAGAAATACTAGAGGCCGAATCGCTGGGCGGCGGGGCGATACTCTACAGACGAAGCGCCATAGAAGACGCGGGGGGATGGGCGGTCCCCGGATATTCGGATGTGGCGTTCAGGGAAGAGAGCGACCTTTGCGCAAGGCTCTACGCCCGGGGTTACACGATGATGATCACGACCGAGGCGATCGTATGGCACCTGCTGGCTCCGATCGGCGGGGCGAGAAAATATTTAAAGACAGGCAAGGACAACATCATGATCTCTGACAAGGGCGATATGGCGTCCGACGAAGGGGTATTCGCCGAGACGCTGAAGGGAATATCGGCGGCCGGAGAGCCGTCTTCACGAGGACTCAGGCGCTACAAGCTGAGTGAGCTGGAGACCGGAATATACAAGTCGGCCGTAGTGAACCCGTCCGGGCTGACGATGGGTATCGTCAAGCGGCTTATAAGAAAGTACTATGCCGTACGCCGGCATATCAGAACGGAGAGGTGAGGGCCATATCAGCGAAGTATAAGAATAGAGGAGAAACATAATATAATGGTTGTTGGGGGAAAGAATGATAATAATGTTAACATCCGAATTAAGGATGCAACTTAGAAGTTGATAATGAATAGTTTTTATAAAAAGTATCGAGTAATTTAATAGACATGGACTGAAAACTTACCTGAAATTTTTGAGCCAGCTTTTCAATAAATTCACTATCTTCAATATCAATACGCTGATTCTTAGTTTCCCTTTTTAAGATACTGGTTGGCATCAAAAGCTCAGCCGCAAATCTGTTAGCCTGTACTTCTTTTAAATCTTCTCCTAAAGAGGATCTTCCATCTCGGTTTAATCTTTCACCAAAGGCTTGATCTATATGAATACTTTCACTAATTTCGTCCTTATGCATAACGAGGTGGCCAATTTCATGTGCAATAGTAAACCTTTGTCGATTTTTGGGATGTATTGAATTGACTCCTATCACGATGATGTTACCTTGCATATGAATCATTCCACAATGACTATCTTCAAGAGCTGAGAATACAACTTTAGCACCAAGCCCTTTTGCTATATCTTCAACGGGAACAGGGACAAAATTAATTTTAAATTTTTGAAGTATGCTGACTGCGTATGATTTAGGTTCGGTCATGTGTGGCCTTTCCCATCATTTCGCTTATCCAAGATAACAATTTGTCATTTGTTTGCTTGTGCACAGTATTATCTTGCGATCCTCGCACTTCTATCTGAATTTTCTTTATGTTCTCAATATTTTCTTCTAAATGTTCTGGCAATAAATCTTCAGTTTTAATTTCTAGATACTTTGAGAAGATATAGAGTTGATGTACGAGGATACGCTGAGAACCATTTTCTATATTTGCTATGGAACCTCTTGAAAGCCCAACTCTCTTTGCTAAATCGCTTTGAGTCATATTACGATTAACGCGATTTTTCTTAATAAGTGCGCCTATTTTCTCGTAAATTGAGCTTTCATTCATAACTCTATAATAATACAGGATAAATTCTTCTGTCAACCTAAAACGCCCAAAATTTTAAAGATGATGTATTGTTATGCTATACATTATTTTAGGCGTGCAACACTTGACATCTGATTTGGCGAAGTTTAAGGTGTAGTTACGGGCTCGCTGATAGCCGAATAAAAAAATCTAAAGGTTCGGAGGTAAAAATGAATCTAAGTCTAGGCGAAAAAGAGTATGTGGTGTTAATTGATGGAGAAAGGTTTTTAATCGAGGATCCCAAACCACTGGGAAGACAACTTCTAGATAAGGCTGGAAAGCGTCCGGTTGAAGAGCATGTAGTTCTTACGTTCTTGGACAACGGACTATTAGAAGTAATCGGGCTTGATGAAATCATCGATATTTGTAAGGCCGGTATTATGGAATTTCTGACGTTTAAGACAGATCGCATCTTTCGTTTTGTCTTAGACGGGCGTTCGTTTCCATGGGGAGCCAATCTTATATCTGGCCTGCAGCTTAAGAAACTTGCAAGAGTTGACCCGGAAGAATATGAGGTTTGGCTTGAAGCGCGTGGGCAGGATGAGGACCGCCTTATAAATAATGCAGAAACGGTAGATCTTTCCCCGAATTCTTTGGAAAGATTTTTTGTAATACAGAGGCAAGACTCAAGAGTGAAAATCTTTATAAATGAGAAGCCTATTATTGTGATCGGTTATGAACATACAGGGTTGGATATTAAACAGGCTGCCATAGACCAAGGTGTAAATATACAACTGGATTTTATTCTGTCTGTGGAGCTGGGTCCCGGGAGGACTAAGATCGTCGCCGATAGTGAGATGGTTAAGGTTCAGCGCGGTCAAAAATTTATTGCCATTGCAAATGATGATAATTCATAAAGAGGATGTGTCATGCTAACCCCTGACGTCGAATCTGCAATTAAAGAGTTAAAAGAACATTACGGAGAGAATAACCTGCGTTATTTCTCCGATGCGCAAGGCGGGGCGTTTGTTATTATCGAAAGTATAACTTTGTCATCGACTTACAATCAGAGTGAAACATGGATTGGTTTTCATATAACGCATACCTGTCCCTATGCGGATGTTTATCCCCATTTTGTAAGGGACGATCTTTCTCGTAAGGATTCAAAGGAACTGGGAGAAGCCTTTTCAAAAGGGCATGTATATCCACCTGCAAATGCTAAACATATTCCTCAAAGAGAACGCCGCACAGCCGTTCAAATTTCAAGAAAATCAAATAGAAGAGATAACTCGTCGAATCTCGAAACACCTCAAATTAAACTTCTCAAGGTGATAGAATGGATAAACTCCAGATAAAGGGAAGGCATTGTGAATTGGTATTGTCGGGGGATATGTACGAGAAGCTGAACGCTCATTTATTTCCGGGTGATTGTGATGAACACGGTGCTATTATAAAGGCCGGTGTAGCCTCAACTACGGACGGCCGTGTAAGACTGCTGGCGCGTAGTCTACATATCGCGATTGACGGGCAAGATTACGTTCCGGGCGTTCGTGGTTATCGTATGCTCAAGGCTAATTTTATCCAGAATCATATACTTGAATGCAGGGATAAAAGGCTTGTATATCTTGCAGTACATAATCATAGCGGTTTTGACTCAGTTGCCTTTTCGCATGAAGACATGCAGAGCCATGAACGCGTATATCCAGCGTTGTTGGATATAGCCAGTGGAATGCCCGTTGGGGCTTTAGTGTTTGCAACAAATGCAGTAGCAGGAGATATCTGGCTCTCTGATCATAGTCGGATAAAACTCTCGTCCGCGACCATTATCGGACATCGGAGGCGATTGCTAAGAGATGCTCCGGTCGGAACTAGCCTTTTGCGGGATGAGACCTATGACCGTCAGGCACTTCTTTTTGGGAATGTCGGACAACAAATATTGCGTAAGACAAAAATTGGAATTATCGGGCTTGGTGGTGCAGGCTCTCTCCTGGCTGAGTACTTGGGACACCTAGGCGTTGGTCGCTTCGTACTGATAGATGATGACCGTATAGAAATTTCTAACCTTCCTCGTGTTGTCGGTGCAACAAGATTTGATGCCCTTACCTGGTTAGCTGATCAACGTATGCCGTCTTGGATTCGGAATATGGCAAAAAGACTGGCTAGGAAAAAGGTATCTATCGCAAAGAGAATTATAAGTAGAGCAAACAAGAATGCTCTCATAGAGGCTGTTTATGGCAATGTTTTGGATTTAGAAAATGCTAATCGACTTCTTGATTGTGACTATATATTTCTCGCTGCTGACACTATGCGTGCAAGATTGTTATTTAATGCGATTGTGCATCAATACCTGATACCGGGCG
Source organism: Candidatus Dadabacteria bacterium (assembly GCA_020849425.1). GTDB lineage: Bacteria > Desulfobacterota_D > UBA1144 > Nemesobacterales > UBA2774 > JADLGH01. The sequence continues at coordinate 35,394 of JADLGH010000007.1, read as the reverse complement.
TCCAGGTTGGTGCGAAGGTGCCGGTTGATGGGGAAACAGGTGAAGTAGGAGACATTTTCAGTATAGTGAGACCAGTTACTCCTGATGCAGGATGTCTTTTGTGCAATCAGGTTATTGATCCCTCCAAGCTTCAGGAAGAAGGGCAAGGGAAAAAAGAGCTTGCTGCCCAAAGATACGTTAATGATATTGAAGTACACGCACCAAGCGTAATAACTCTCAACGCAATATCTGCTTCACAAGCAGCCAATGATTTTATGTTATATATGACAGGTCTTACAGAACAGAACGCGGAGCGGAGCTATATGCGTTTCATTCCAAGATACCGTCAAATGTCATTTGATGAACCACGTAAAGGCCCATCTTGTTCAGAATGTGGAGAGGGCAGCAACAGCCGTTTTGCTTTGGGCAATCTAAAGAACCTTCCCACACGTATTAAATCTTAACGCGATTGTCGTCAATCAAAAAGGGGGGCGCTGCGAAGACCGCGCCCCCTTCCCGGATTTTTCTCCGTCATTTTTTAACCGCATCGACTTCGAGATATTCGCTGTAGAGCGTCGTGGTGCCGTCTCTGGCTATGTTGTACTCGGAGAACACCTGTTCGAGGTCCTTTCGGAGCGCCGCCCTTTTCTCGCCGTCGAGCGCCTGGGCCGCCCTGTAAGTAGGCCCGTAATTCTCGAAGAAGAACTGGACGACCTCGGGCACGCCGAAGGGATAATTCCAGAGGAGATATATCTTCTTCGTCAGGATTATGTGGCTTACGGTGTTGCCGAAGCGGGTTTTGACGACCTCTTCGTTTCCCCAGAGGAGGGGAGAGGGCACGTCCGAGGGGGGCGGGAGATGCCTGCCTATCGTCTTGAACATCCGGCCTACGAATCCCTCGGGCGTCCAGTTGACCATGAGTATCCTGCCGCCCGGTCTCGCCACCCTCACGAGCTCGGAGGCCACCATTTCGGGACGGGGCGCGAACATGGCCCCGACGAGCGTCGTTACGACGTCGAAAGCGCCCTCCTTATATGGAAGGGCCTCCGCGTCGCCTTCGTCGAACCCGGCGTCGAGCCCTTCGCTCGCAGCCCGCGCCCTCGCCGTGGCGATCCAGTTGGGGGCTATGTCGACGCCCGTGACGCTGACCCCGGCGCGGGAGGCCGGTATCGATATCTGCCCGGCCCCGCAGGCGACGTCCAAAAGCCTCTCACCCGGCGCTATATTCCATCCCTCTAAGATTTCGAGGGCGCCCGGCTCCATGTAAGTCGCGAATCTGCCGTAGTCCCCGGAATTCCATACGTCCTTCATCCTCGATTTAACGGCTTCTATATTTTGTATCGTGCTCATCGTTCTCTCCTTATGATTTTGTTTTCGTTCAATGCGAAAAAGCGAGGGCCTTCCGGCCCCCGCTTTTTTTAGCGCCGGCTTATATCCTGACGCTGAATACGAGAAGGGTGTTCTCATCGCTTTCGGTCCTTACGGCAGTTTTCGAAGAGTCGTTCCGGATGTGAGCCTTGGCGGGGGCCAGGTAAAAGCTCATCGGAGTCGACTCGACTTCGCCGCCCCTCGTTTCCGTCTTTACATCCTTCACGGCCGGGGCGCCCGTGTAGAGCCCCATGTAATCCGTAGCCGATGAAAGAGACGCGAAACCGAGCGTGAACCCAAGCGTCATGACTGCGATCAATGTCTTCACTTCAATCACCTCCTTTTGTTTATTTGCCCGGGCTTAAGCGCAAAGGGCGTGCCAGGCGAGGCGAGATCGAAAAAATGCAGGTATGACGGAGCCTTAGGGAGTCAACGAGAGAAATTCTCGTATGTCGGGATTTCGCTATTCTCGATTTCCCGCTATTCCGGGAGGCGGGATTTCGATAGAGCCGGGAGAAGCCCGTTATTTTGAGGGTATTTCTATACCGAAGGCTTTTATCTTCGAGTTGAGGGTGGAAGACGGGATGCCGAGCATTGCGGCCGCGCCGGCTTTGCCGGACACCTTCCAGCCGGCTTTTTTGAGGGCGCGGAGTATGTTGTTCTTCTCGAATTCTCTTAAATCACTGTCGGAGAGGACGGCGTCGTCGCTTATGGTTGCCGCGGAGTCGCCCCCCGCACTCGGGGGCCTATCCCTCGGTACGGGGAGGGCTCTTTCGAGATCGGCCTTACCGCCGGCGGACGTGATGACAGCGCGCTCTATAACGTTCTGGAGCTCCCTTATATTCCCCGGCCAGTGGTATGCCCTGAGCCGGGCGATGTCGTCGGCCGAGAGGGGGGCGAGCGTTATCCCGTTCCGGGCGGAGAATTTATCGGCGAACGCGCGGGCGAGCCTTTCTATATCTTCGGAGCGTTCCCGGAGGGGAGGGAGCTCTATCTGAAAGACGTTCAGCCTGTAGTAGAGGTCTTCCCTGAACCTTCCTTCCCTTACCTCTTTTAAAAGGTCCCTGTTGGTCGCCGAGATGACGCGGACGTTTACCCTGACGGTCCTGGAGCTCCCCACGGGCTCGAACTCCCCCTCCTGGAGCACCCGCAAGAGCTTCGACTGAAGGTCGAGCGGGAGCTCGCCTATCTCGTCGAGGAAGATCGTCCCCCCGTCGGCTATGGAGAAGCGGCCCTCTCTCTTTCCGGTGGCGCCGGTGAACGCGCCCTTCTCGTGTCCGAAGAGCTCGCTCTCTATGAGGTTAGAAGGTATGGCCGGGCAGTTGACCTTCACGAAGGGTTTTTCAGACCTCCGGCTCGAAGAGTGAATGGACCTGGCTATGAGCTCCTTGCCCGTTCCCGTTTCGCCAAGTATGAGGACCGTCGCATCGGTGGCGGCTACTTTCTTAACGTCTTCGAGGACGTTTTTGAGGGGGACGCTGTCGCCGATTATACCGTTTTCTTCGGTGAGCGATTTTATTTCCTCTTTGAGATATTCGGACATGCTGGCAAGCGACCGGATTTTCTGCTCGGCTTCGAGCCTCTCGTTCACGTTACGGAGTATGAGCGTGTAGAACCTGTCGCTTCCCATGACGTAGCTCGAAAGCGTGGCCTCGGCCGGGAACTCGGCCCCCGCTTCGCTTACGGCCCTTATGCCTTCGGGTATCCAGATGAATTTTTCCCCCTCGGGCTTCGCGTCGAGAAACTCCGATATGCGCAAAAGCTTCGCGCTGCTTTGTTTCGTAAGAAGGAGGTTAAAGAGCCTTCCCTGCATTCTGCCGCTTCCGTATCCGAACAGCTTCGACGCCGCGGGGTTGAGACTCGTCACCTTGAAATCGCTGTCGAACTCGATTATCGCGTCCATCGCGCTGTCGAACAGCCTTCGGAGCTTCTCTTCCCTTTGGAGTATCTCCTTCTCCGCACGCACGCGCCTCATCTCGGCGCTGGCGCGGTTGGCGAATATGCGGAAGACGTTAAAGACCTGCGGGTCCTCGGGTATGGGAAGCTGGTCTATGACGGAGAGGTGTCCGAGTATTGTCCCGTCAGTGTCCTCAAAGGGTATCCCCAGGTAGCTTACGGCCCGGAAATTTGGGAGGGCCTTTCCGAGCTCGGGGTTTCCGTGAAACCTTTCGAAAAGCCTGTCCCGTATGTGTACGAGTCTTCTTTCCTCGACCACGACCTCGCAGACCGTGCCCGTGACCGGATATTCGAAGCTCTCGATCCGGTTTCCGCCGAGGAAGAACGCTATCGACCGGAGGCGCTTCGTGTCTTCGAGGTATTCGGTGACCCATGCGCCGTACGTGTGAAGGACCTTGGACAGGTTTTCGACGAGCGAATCGAAGAACGCCTCCCCGACTTCGGATGAGGTGCCCTCGAGAATGGAGCGTATCGCCTCGTTTTCCTCTACGCCTTTGAAAGGGACTCGCTGTGTTTCCATATACGGCCGGCAAAAAGGCTCGGAATATCCCTAGATTATAATCCATAGCGGGCCCGGATTCCTAGGGGCTACGGTAAGGCGGCGAATGCGCCGAAGCGCCTGACCGGCGCGCGTGGAATACCGGCTCAGCCGAATATATTCCGGACGATGACGAAGGCGGCCACGAGGAGTATGGCGGCGGCGAAGACCTTCTGAAGTGAAGGGCCGGACAGCCTGCGCCCGGCGGCCTGTCCCGCGAAGAGCCCGGCGACACCGCCCGCGACGAAGAGGAGCGTGACCTCTCCCGAGACGATGCGCCCGGCAAAGATCTGCGAGACGACGCCCGCCGCGCTTATGAGGACGATGACCATGAGGGACGTGCCCACGGCCCGGTGGATGGACATGCCGCTGAAGAGTACGAGCGCGGGCACGATAATAAATCCGCCGCCGACACCGAAGAGGCCGGAGAGGACCCCGGTGATAACGCCGGCTACGACAAGGAGGACGGCGCAGCAGGAGCTCATTATCAGGATGCCGGCCGGGTCGCGCTCGCACGAAGGGCCGGCGGCCATGCAGTCCCGGCCTTCCGCCGCGGGGCGTAACTCGCTCTCCACCAGACCCGTTTTCCGCCAGAGCACGAGGGCGATGACCGCCATCAGCGCGGCGAACAGCAAAAGGAGAAGGGTTTGCGGGATAAGACCGGCGATCCACGTCCCGACGGGCGCCCCGACCATGCCCGCCGCGGCAAAGAGGAGCCCTGTCCTTAGCTCGACGTCGCCCCTTCGCCAGTGTGAAAGGAACCCGACCGTCGATATGGCCCCCACGGCCGAGAGGGATGTGGCCACGGCGTCCTTCGCGGAAAGGCCCATCCCGTATACGAGGAGCGGCACCGCGAAGATCGCGCCCCCGCCGCCCGTGAGGCCGAGCGAGAGCCCGACGAGGGCTCCCAACAAGAGGCTGGTTATGGACATTCGGGACCTTTACCGTTTGAAATCAGTTCTTGTCGATCGGTAGGCCGGCCGCCGCCCACGCCCGGTAACCGCCGCTCATATCGACGACGTCGTATCCCGCGCGCTGGAGGAGGCTCGCCGCGATCGCAGAGCGCTCGCCCCCGAGACAGTGGACCGCCACGGGCTTCGAACGTTCGACGTCGCTCATTTCACGAAGGAGGTTGCCCACGAATTTGTGCCCGGCCCCGGGGATGCGCCCTTCCCTGTACTCGGTCGCCGCGCGCACGTCGAGGACCGTAACCTCTCCGCTTTCGATATCCGGGCGAAGCTCTTCTGGAGAGGCGGATTCGTAGAACTCCGTCCTGAGCCCGGCTTCCCGGACGGCCCCGGCGTCGAAATAGCCGCCGACGTTGTCTATTCCTATCGAGCGAAGGCGGCCAAGGACGCCGGCCACGGACGCCTCGTCCGCGAGGAGGTAAACGGGCCGAGCGTAATCGACCAGAAATCCCGCCCACCTGACGAGCGCAGCGGCAGGGATGTTTATCGTCCCCGGGACGTGGGCCTCCGCGAACTCCGCCGCAGGGAGGACGTCTATCACGACGTACCGGCCCGCAGCCTCGGGCAGGAGGTCCGGGTCGAGGGCCTCTACCGGCGGCAGGGTGCGAACGAGCGCCGGGCCTTCTTTGTTGATGCGCTTCATGACGGCGAAGTAATGGGGCGTTTCCGGCTGGTCTGAAAGTATGTAGTCGACGAACTCCTGCTCGCCCTCGAACCGGAGACCCGGGTTAAACCGCTTTTCGTAGCCGACGGTGCTCGAAGGAACCGCGCCGAGGCCCTTGCCGCAGGCGCTCCCGGCCCCGTGAGTGGGCCATACCTGGAGGTGGTCGGGAAGGCCCCGGAAGAGGTCGAGCGAACGATAGAGCTGCCGCGCCCCCTTCCCGGCGCTGCCGGCTACGCCGGCCGCGGTTTCGAGAAGGTCGGGCCGTCCTATGGAGCCTGCGAAGACGAAGTCGCCCGTGAAAATCCCCATCGGCTCGTCCGCGCCGCCCCCTTCGTCCGTCAGGAGAAACGACATGTGCTCGGGCGTATGTCCCGGCGTGTGGACGGCCTCGAGCCGGACCCTGCCGACGCGGAACGAATCGCAGTGTTTCAGGAGCCGCGTGTCGTAACGGCCGGCGAACAGGTATTTCCATTCCGAAGGCCCTTCGTCCGAGAGATATAGCCTCGCCCCGGTCCTGTCGGCGAGCTCGCACGAGCCGGAAACGAAGTCGGCGTGTATGTGCGTCTCGGCGGAGCCGACTATACGAAGCTCTTCGAGCTCCGCGGCTTCGAGGTATTGATCTACGTTCCTGCCCGGGTCGATGACCACGGCTTCGCCGGTTTGCCGGCAGCCGACGAGGTAGGATGCATGGGCCAGCCCGGGATCGTAAAAGTATTTAAGCAGCATTTGATTTCTCCTTTCTATATTTGTTCGCGTAAATTCGTTCCTCAAATTCCGGCGGCGCTATCCGCCGAGCGCGGACGGATTATTTTCGCAGGCCGCGCCGTCCGGGCTTTCCCTGACCCGGTTCCACGGCATACGGGCCAAAAGCATTGCCATGCCGCATGTGTCCGTTACGCCCGCGAAGACGAGCCCCGCCCCTACGAATGCCGGAAGCGCTATCCAGTAAACGCTTACCAGGGCGGACAGCAGAGCCCCCAAAAGGACGAGAGAGCCCGCGGCAATCCGCACCTGGCGGTCGAGGGAGATGGTCTTCTTCCCGCGAACGACGGGGAGCCCGGCTTCCTCCCATCCAAGCACGCCTCCCTCGACGTTTACGACGTCTACTCCGGCGTCGTTAAAGAGCTTCTCGCAGGCCTCCCTGCCCCTGTTTCCCGAACGGCACATGACGTATAGGGGCCGGCCGCCCTCGGCGAGTCCGGATGCGCCGAGCCTGTCGAGCGGGACGTTCCGGGCGAAGCCGACGTGTATTTCGCGGAACTCGGCGGGGGTCCTGACATCGATAAGCTCGATGGTTTCCCCGGCTGCCTTCAGCTCGGAGAGCCTCTTCGGTGTAATCGTTTGTACGCTCATTACTTTCTCCTTTCGAATATCGTTTATTAATTAGTCGATATATCGGAATATTTCCGAATATCAGGGCAAAAAAAATCCGCCTTACGCGAATGCCTCGCCGCAGCGATCCTCGACGCACTTCATGAGGTTTTTAAGGTGAGGGTCCACTACGCGGTAAAACACCTTCCTGCCCTCCTTTTCGCTGCTTAGAAATCCGCAGCGCTGCATCAGCCGAAGATGCTCGGAGGCCATCGCCGTCGGCAGCTCGCATGCCTCGGCCAGCTCTCCGACCGTAAATCTCCCCGCCAGCATCATCTGGATCATCCTCAGGCGGTGGGGGTGGGCAAGCACACGTAGGCATTCGGCGGCCTGCGCCAGCGAGTCAAGGCCGGTCAGGCGCGGAAAGACCCCGCTTTGTGACGTTATTTTCTGCATGCTTATAATATATCGTAATATTCCGAACTGTCAATAGTATTTTTAATCCCGGGTTCGTTTGCGTCTTCGGTAGAGCACGGCGGCAGAGTCAGCACGACTGTCCTAGACGACGTATCTTCTCCAAGTTTGCGAGAAAATGCAGCAGGTGTTTATAAATCAGTCGCGGGCTTAACGACAAATTAATTGACTTCGTGCGGATTGTAATGCAGTTTTATCTAGTCTTGGTAAGTAATTACTTACATCGGACAGGTTCGCCGACGCAGGTATAAGAAGGTTAATCATAGCAGTGGCTTAAGGCTCCAGGCTGGTCGGGAGCGGCGGAAGGAAAGTCCCTACGTCTCTTGTCGGGGTTACGCGGCCGAGATTTCAGATTCAATAATGGATAACGAGGATTTTGTACGCTATCACGGGAGGAAAACCCGGATGTCCCGCGCCTTCAGGCGAAGCGGTCTACTTTTTTTCACTTCATTAATAGCGCTGGTCATGTCCTTTTCATGCGACCGAGGGGACTCTAAGGCGGAGGGCTCCCCGGGCGGGGGGCAGGGCGAAGGGGTCCCCGTGACGGTCGCCCGCGTTACGAGCAAGGACGTCCCCGTCAGGCTGAGCGCCATAGGAAACGTGTAGCCGTACTCGACCGTCGAGATAAAGCCCCAGGTGGAGGGGCAGCTCTCGCGGGTCTACTTCAAGGAGGGGGAGAAGGTATCCAGCGGAGACCTTCTCTTTCTCATCGATCAGAGGCCGTATGAAAATACGCTCAGGCAGGCGGAGGCCAACATGGCCCGCAATACTGCAATGATGAAGAAGGCGGAGCAGGATGCCGCCAGGTACGAAGACCTTATAAACAAGGGGGTTGTGTCCGCCCAGCAGTACGACCAGGTGAGGGCGGAGTTCGAATCGCTGAAAGCGGCCGTCAACGCCGACAGGGCCGCCGTCGCGAACGCAAAGCTCGAGCTGGAGTACTGCTCCATACGATCGCCGATAGACGGGCGCATAGGCGAGATACTCGTTCACGAGGGCAACACGGTAGAAACGCGCTCGACCCTGCTGGCGGTTATAAACCAGACAAAACCCGTGTTCGTCGATTTCTCCGTTCCCGAGCATTTCCTGGCGCTCATCCGCGAATACCTCGCGGCCTCGGGCGAGCTCAGGGTTTACGCCGCTATTCCCTATACCAGCCGGAAGGACGGCGAGAGCGCGGCGATGGATAAGGATACGGAGGCCGTCGGCGTGAGCCCGAGCGAGCTTCCCCCGGCCGAAGGGACGCTCAGCTTCATAGACAACAGGGTGAACGAGTCGACGGGAACCGTGAGGTTAAAGGCCGTATTCGAAAACGAGGGCGAGGTGCTGTGGCCGGGAAAATTCGTAAACGTCTCACTTAATCTCACGACGCAGGAGAATGCGACCGTCGTGCCCGCCCGCGCAGTCCAGTCGGGCCAGAGCGGGGATTACGTCTTCGTCGTAAAGCCCGATTCCACGGTCGAGTCGCGTCCCGTCGTCCCGGGCGCGAGGGTGGACAGGGAGGTCGTCATCACGAAGGGGCTGAAACCCGGCGAGATCGTCGTCACCGAGGGCCAGCTGAGGCTCGTCCCGGGGATGAAGGTCAGGGTTAACGAGAGTCCCGAAGTCCTTTCGCAGGACGGCTCGGACATAAGCATGAAGTAGCCTGTAATCGAAGAACTTAAAACGAGGTAGCCTGCCCTTGAACCTTTCCGGAATATTCATCAGGCGTCCGGTTATGACGTCGCTCCTTATGGCCTCCATACTCCTTTTCGGAATAATCGGCTACAGGACGCTTCCGGTGAGCGACCTCCCGAACGTGGATTTCCCTACCATACTCGTTTCGGCGAACCTCGCGGGGGCGAGCCCGGAGACCATGTCGTCCACGGTCGCGACGCCGCTCGAGCGGCAGTTCTCGACCATCGAGGGCATAGACTCGATGACGTCCGTGAGCTCGCTCGGCTCGACGCAGATAACGATACAGTTCAACCTCGAAAGGCAGCTCGACGCGGCGGCGCAGGACGTCCAGACCGCCATAGCGCGGGCGAGCCGGCTCCTGCCGCAGGACATGCCGGAGCCCCCCACGTACAGGAAAGTGAACCCCGCCGACCAGCCGATACTGTATTACGCGGTGACGTCGCCGACGCTCCAGCCCTGGGAGCTTACGGAATACGCCGACACTATACTCGCCCAGCGCATTTCGATGGTGAGCGGCGTCGCACAGGTGCAGATATACGGCTCGAAGAAGTACGCAGTCCGCATACAGCTAGACCCCAACGCGCTCAGCAGCAAGGGTATCGGCATAAACGAAGTCGAGGCCGCGGTGAACGCCGCCAACGTCAACATGCCGACGGGCTCTCTTTACGGCCCCGACAAATCCTATACCATCCTCGCCACCGGGCAGCTGCATAACGCCGAGGCATACAGGGACGTCATCGTCGCTTATCGCGACGGTTCTCCCGTCCGTTTGAAAGAGCTCGGGAACGTGATAGACAGCGTCGAGGACGACAAGAACGCCGCGTGGTTCGTAAACAGGGATTCCAGCGAAAGGGCCGTGATCCTCGCGATCCAGCGCCAGCCGGGGACGAATACCGTCGCCGTCGCCGACGCGGTCAAGGCGGTAATCCCGTCGCTCGAGGATTATCTCCCCCCCTCGGTCAACCTCAACATTCACTACGACCGCTCGCAGTCGATAAGGGAGTCGATGGACGAGGTCAACTTCACCATGCTGCTCACGCTTTGCCTGGTCGTCATGGTGATATTCCTCTTTCTCCGGAACATTTCGGCCACGGTGATACCCAGCCTGGCGCTTCCGCTTTCGATCGTCGGGACGTTCATAGTCATGTATCTGTGCGGCTTCAGCCTGAACAACATCTCGATGATGGCGCTCATTCTCGCCATAGGGTTCGTCGTGGACGACGCCATAGTCATGCTCGAAAATATAGTGAGGCACATGGAGATGGGGAAGAAGCCCCTCCAGGCGGCCCTCGACGGCTCGAAAGAGATAAGCTTCACTCTCGTGTCGATGACGCTATCCCTCGCGGCCGTATTCATCCCGGTGCTGCTCATGGGCGGGGTTATAGGCAGGCTCTTCCAGGAGTTCGCCGTATCCATAACCGCCGCCATTCTCATTTCGGGGGTCGTTTCCCTTACCCTCACCCCGATGCTCTGCAGTAGGTTTTTAAAGCCGGAGTCCGGCAGGAAGCACGGGCGTCTTTACAACGCCGTCGAGCGCTTCTTCGACGGCATGTATAACGTATACGAATGGAGCCTCGGGTTCGTGCTCAAGCACAGGTTCGCATTCCTGATGATGAACGTTTTGATACTCCTGATAACGGCGTACCTCTTCATGATAATCCCGAAGGGGTTTCTGCCGAACGAGGACCACGGGACTATCTTTACGATAACCGAGGCTTCGCAGGGGACTTCCTTCGAAAAGATGGCCGAGTACCAGCAGCAGGTCGCCGACGTCGTTATGTCGAGCCCGTACGTGTACTCGTTCTTCTCGAGAATCGGCGGGGGAGGAGGAACCACTGGGACGAACCAGGGCAGGATGTTCATGCGGTTGATACCCAGGGACGAAAGGCCGAGCTCGTTCGAGATAATAGACGAGCTTCGCCCGAAGCTCGCGGAGCTCCCGGGGGTGAGCTCGTTCATGCAGGACCAGCCCGAGATAAGGATAGGCGGACAGCTTACGAAGAGCCTCTACCAGTTCACTATACAGAGCCCGGACATGGAGGAGCTCTACGAGTACGTTCCCATACTCGAATCGAAGATGAGCGAGCTCCCCGAGCTCAAGGACGTTACGAGCGACCTCGAGATCGAGAACCCGCAGGTGAACGTCGAAATAATGAGGGACAAGGCGTCGGCCCACGGCGTTACGGCCGCCGAGATCGAGAACACGCTCTATAACGCCTACGGCGACAGGTGGGTCTCCACGATATACACGCCGACGAACCAGTTCCAGGTCATCATGGAGCTGAAGCCCGAGTACCAGGACGACATGAACGCCCTTTCGAGGCTTTACGTGAAGTCGTCGGGCGGGAGCCTCATACCACTCGATACTGTAGCCAGGTTCACGGAAAACATCGGTCCCAAGACCATCAATCATTACGGCCAGTTCCCGGCCGTAACCATATCGTTTAACCTTGCGACGGGCGTATCGCTCAGCCAGGCCGTCGGCAAAATAGACAGGCTGGTCGAGGAGACGCTGCCCGCGAACATGAGCACGAATTACCAGGGCGTGGCGCAGGAGTTCCAGAGGTCGCTCAAGGGGCTCGGGCTCCTTCTCGTTTTCTCCATACTCGTCATTTACATCATACTCGGAATCCTGTACGAGAGCTTCATCCACCCGATAACGATTCTCTCGGGCCTCCCTTCGGCCGGGTTCGGGGCGCTCATAGTTCTTCTCATTTTCGGAATAGAGCTGAACGTGTACGCATTCGTCGGTCTCATAATGCTCATAGGCATCGTGAAGAAAAACGCGATCATGCAGATAGACTTTGCGCTCGAGGCCCAGAGAAAGGGGGGCAAGAGCCCCGTGGAGGCGATATACCAGGGGTGTCTCATCAGGTTCCGCCCGATCATGATGACGACGATGGCGGCGCTCCTCGGAGCGGTGCCGCTTGCGCTCGGCCACGGCGCGGGAGCGGAGTCGCGCCAGCCGCTCGGTCTTACCGTCGTGGGTGGCTTACTCTTCTCGCAGCTTATCACACTTTACCTGACGCCGGTCTTTTACATATACATGGACAGGCTCCAGACCTATATACCGAGCCTCTCGCTCTCGCGGCTCTGGAAGAAGGGCACGCAGGAACATTACGCAGAGAGATAGCTGCCGCTTCAAGCGGGCGATTTTAACGGGATTGCCGCGGGTGCTTCGCGGCGTCACTGTAAAAAGGAATCATACTTGCCTCTATCGCATCACGCCCGGGTCGACCTCGAAGGCGGCCCATTCGTCTGAATCCCTCGCTATTCGCAAAAAGCCGAGCCCTGAGAGCCTTTCCCTGAGCGCGGGGTCCCTCACGATTATGAACCTCGTCTTCTCTTTTTTCACGCGGGCGAGTATTTCACCGTCGCTCATCGAGAGGAGGTCGGACGGCGTGCCGGCGTACTCGTCCGTGATTGGCCTGTCGAACCGTACGAGGCCGAAGTGCCCGGCGGCGAGCCGTATGTAGAGGAAGTCCCAGTACGCCCGTTCGAGGAGTATTGTTCCGTCGTCGCCGGGCCATTTGCTGTCCATCTCGTCCCTGACGAAGAGGCCGACGCCCACGGCCTCGCGCGCGTTTTTCGTTTCGTAATCGGGCAGCTGGAGGAAGCTCGTCCACAAGAGATAGACGACGAGCGCCGCCGCCGCGCCGCGAAGGAGCCACGAAACCGGCGCGCGGATATCGAGGAAGGAGAGCGTGTAAATGCCGAGGGCCGAGTACGGCGCGAAGAGTATGAAGAAGGGGAGGGAGTAGCGCCCGGGCGCGGCAGAGGCCGGGACCGAGAAGACGTTATAGAACGAGTAGACGGCGAGGGCGATAATGCCGACCGCGAGCGGGAAGAGGGCCGCGGTTCTTCGCCGTGCTGTCAGGGCCGCAAATATACCCACCGGGAAAAAGAGCCACACGAGCCAGTTTGCGGAGTGGTACACGAGCCGGGGATAGTAGGCGAGCTTCTTCCAGAGAGAGACGTCGTAGTCGGAGTAGTAGGGGAGGGTCCTCGCCGCGTGGTCCCTGAACATGTAGAGCCATTCGCCGGTGGCGGCGTGCTCTACCGGGAGATAGACGGCGATGAAGAGATTGCTCAGTAAGAAGAAGCCCGCCAGCTCCGGAAGGGCCCTCGGGCTTTTCTCTCTCATGAATGCCGCGGCGTAAACCGCCAGGGAAAGGCACGCCGCGTTTACGAGGATCCATGCCTGGCTGTGAAACCCGGTCGAGAGGAAGAAAAGGAATCCTCCCGCGAGGAGAAAAACGCCGCGTCTTTCCTCCGTCCACTTCGCCGCGTAGTAAAGCCCCGCGACGAAGGGCGCGAGGCAGTAGATGTCGAGCATGGGGGTTCCGCCGAGCCAGACGAACCAGCGTGTGAAGACGAGGAGGAGGCCCGCTATTATCGTTACGACGAGCGATTTGAAAAGGTATTGAACCAGCTTCAAAAAATATACGAGGAGGACGCAGGAGAAGATGAATACAGTGATACGGGGGGTCCATATGACGTCGCTCCATACCTTGAGCGCGAGGCCGTTGACGTACGTCTCGAAGGGGAGCCACGCGTTCATGTATATTCCGAGCGGCAGGTCGCCGTCGAGAGCCCATCTAGCGGCCGTCATCCCGCGCGAGTACTCGTCCGCCGAGAGGCTCAGAAAACCGAGACTGTAAAGATACAGGGCCAGCGCGAGCTTTACGCAGAGCAGTATCAGCGTCGCGAGTGTCAGTCTCGAAAAATGCGGCCAGGGCGTCACTTCGGCATCCGTTTCAGGTTGACATATTATAGCGAATATCCTAAACTTTAATTCGACTCATGCGAAGTAATTATTTAAATGATAGCGAATTATGAAAGACCCTGATCCCCATTTGTGCGGCCAAAATCAGAATTCCGTTAAAACATCTCCTGAATACATCGCTGTAAATTCCGGATTATTCAATCGAGTATATTTGCCCCCGGACCTTGATCTGAAATGATAAACGAGCTCGACGCTCTCCGTTTGATCGGCGAGCGTTTCTCCGGCAGTCGAAATGGCGTTGAGGTTGGGATCGGCGACGACGCGGCGGCTCTCCGTACGGAGCCCGGGAAGCTCCTCCTCGTAACGACGGACTGCCAGGTGGAAGACGTTCACTTCGTAAAGTCCCTCATCTCTCCCGAAGACCTCGCGCGTAAGTCGGTCGCCGTTTCGGTGAGCGACATAGGCGCAATGGGCGGCGTCCCGAGATATATACTCGCGTCCCTCGGCTACACGAAGCGCGAGGACGGCGCGTTCCTCGAAGGGCTCATGCGCGGCTTCGAATCCGCGGAGGAGGAATTCGGCGTCGGGCTCGTGGGCGGGAACCTTAGCTCCTCGGAGAGGATTTTCCTCGACATAACGGTCCTCGGCTTCGTCGATCCGGCACGCGTGGTCACTCGGAAGGGCGCCTCGCCCGGGGACGTGATATACGTGAGCGGCACGCTCGGGGATTCGGCCCTCGGGCTCAGGATACTGAGGAAGGACGGGAAGGGAGGGAAGGGGGGCCGCCTCGCGGAGAGGCATCTAAGGCCCGAGCCCAGGCTCGCCCTGGGGAAGCGCCTCGCCGACGGGAAGCTGGCGACGGCGATGATAGACGTGAGCGACGGGCTCGCGCTCGACCTCAAACGGATAACGGTGACGCACGGTGTGGGGGCGAGGGTCGGCGTCGAGAGGCTTCCGCTGTCGGACGATTACCGCGTCCTGGCCGGCGAGTATACGGACGATTTTTACGGCCCGGCGCTATCGGGCGGCGAGGATTACGAGCTCCTTTTCACTTCGCCCCCCGAAAGACGCGGCGAAATAGAGAAAATATCCGATATGCTTAACATCGATATCACCGAGATCGGGGACGTCTCGCATAACGCAGAGCTGGCGATAACCGATCCCGGCGGCAACGAAATAGCCCTGAAAGACGGAGGTTTTGTTCATTCCGGAAGTTAAATGGACGAAGCTGCGCTAACATACCATCTTTTTCTCATACTGCTCCTTCTCGTAGCCTCGGGCTTTTTCAGCACGTCTGAAGGCGCTTTATTCTCGCTCGGCAGGCACCAGCTCGAAAGCCTGAGGAAGGAAGGGAAGAAGAGCTCGAAGTATATAGAGAAGCTCCTTCACGAGCCCTATAAGCTCATCATCACCATACTGTTAGCGGACGAGGTGCTGAACGTGGCGTACGCGAGCGTCATCGGGATAACCGTGAGCAGGCTCTTCGGGGGGCTGTCCGAAAATACGATTACGATACTTTCCATCGCGATAGCTTCGCCGAGCCTTCTGCTCCTCGGCGAGATAGGACCGAAGACGCTCGGGGTGAAATACCCCCGCGTAATGTCGAGGCTCGTCGCGTATCCGCTTAATTTCTTTCACACCGTAATCGCGCCTTTAAGGTGGGTGCTGATGATCCTCTCGATGGGGTTCACGAGGCTCTTCGGCGGCAGAATGGAGTATCAGCAGACGAACGGTTTCACTACGGACGAAGTGAAGGCCCTCGTGGACATAGGGGGCGAGGAGGGCGTTATAACGGACGAGGAGATGAAGCTCGTCATAAGCCTCTTCAAGCTGGAGGAAGTCCCCGCGTACAAGCTGATGACGCCGAGCGTCGATTGCTTCGTGCTGCCGCTCGGCGTCCCGCGGAAGGACGCCATATACGAAATAAAGAAGAGGGGGTTTTCGAGGACGCCCGTTTACGACGGGGACAAGGATAACATCGTCGGAGCCCTTTACTCGAAGGACCTCCTTACGTCCGAGCTCTCGGGCGGCGGAAACCTCGGGAGCCTCTTGCGCCCCCCGTACTTCATACCGAGGACGAAGATGGCCTTCGACCTGCTAAAGGAATTCCAGCTCGACAGGAACCACATGGCGATAGTGGTAGACGAGTACGGCCGGTTCGACGGGATAGTGACGCTCGAGGACATACTCGAAGAGCTCTTCGGGGAAATAGAGGACGAGAGGAGCGTACTGAAAAAAAGCGCCGTCAGGTGCGACGGGAATACGTTCGTCTTGCCCGGCACGATGAAGATAGAGGAGTTCAACGATACGTACCTGTTCATGGTGCTGAGGTTCGGTGGGCTCGACAGCCTGGGAGAGGGGCTCGAACAGTCCGTCCTCCCGCTCGAAGAGGACCACGAGACGGTGGCCGGGTTCATGTTCGACATGTTCGGGAAGTTCCCCAAAGAGGGGGAGAGCGTCACGTACGGAGCGGTTACGTTCCAGGTGAGCAAGATTTCGGGGAAACGCATAACGGAGATAAGGGTTCAGATAAGGAGCGAGGAGGTGGCCGATGTCGCTTGAGATAGTCATAGCAATCGTCGCCGTTTCGCTCGTCGTGCAGGGGTTCTTCGCGGGCTCGGAGATAGCGCTCGTCTCCTGCGACAAGATAAAGCTGAAGTCTCTCGCCGACGGCGGCTCGCAGAGCGCAAAGCTCGTGATGAACGCCTTCTCCGAGATAGAGCGGTTCATAAGCACGACGCTCGTCGGCATAAACCTCGCGCTCATAACGAGCACGGTCGTGATGACGCTTTACTTCGAAAAGGAATACGGCAAGGGCTCGGAGCTCTACGCCGTTTTGATTCTCTCCCCGCTCATAGTCATATTCGGGCAGATAGTCCCCAAGGCGGTTTTCCAGAGGAGAAGGGACACGGCCATACTCTGGGCGATATATCCGCTTATCGTGGCTTCGTGGATTCTCTACCCGGTCCTGGCCGTGGTCAACGTCTTTACGAAGAAGATACTCACGCTTATAGGAAGCACGAAGAGCGTCTTCGTCACCCGCGAGGAGCTGATAGGGGTCATAGAGGGCGACACGTCCGTCCCGAGGATCGATTACAAGGACAGGATGATAAAGAGGATATTCAGGTTCTCGGAGACGACGGTGGCCGAGATAATGATTCCTCTCATTAACGTAAGCGCGCTCAGTGAAGACGCCGCCGTCCGTGACGCCATATGCATGATAAACGAGACCGGCCACACGCGCATACCGATCTATTCGTCGAGGGTGGACAACATCACGGGCATGCTTCATTCGTTCTACCTCCTCGGCGAGAACCCCGACGAGAAGGTAAGGAGCTTTGCCCGGCCGCCTTATTACGTGCCCGAATCGAAGTTCGTAGACGAGCTCCTAGACGAGATGAAGGAGGGGATAGCCGGCCTCGCGGTCGTCGTCGACGAGTACGGGGGCGCCGTCGGGATCATCGCGCTCGAGGACATTCTCGAAGAGGTCGTGGGCGAGATCGAGGACGAGTACGACAAGGGCGCAAGGCTCTGGAGGAAGACGGGGGAGAACGAGTATCTCGTCAATCCGAAGATAGAGATAGACGTTATAAACGACGAGCTCGCGCTCGGCATACCGGAGAGCGACGATTACGAAACCCTGGGGGGATTCCTGCTTATGGAGTCGGGGACCATACCGAGGCCGGGGGACAAGATAAGGCACGGTGGATGGCAGTTTACGGTTACCAAGGCGACATCGCGCTCGATAGACGAGGTGAGGGTAGTGCAGAAAAAGAAGAAGTGATTTCCCTCCCCCGGCTTCCTACACCTACAGCCCCCGGATCTTCTCCAATAACTCCTCTTCGAGGCCCCGCATCACCTCTTTTTCTTTCTTCTTTTTGTGGTCGTGGCCGAGGAGGTGGAGTATGCCGTGGACTATGAGCTTTTTTATTTCCTCGTGAAATGTGTTGCCGTATCTGACGGCGTGACGCCTCGTCGTATCGAGCGAGATCACTATATCGCCAAGAAGCGGGACGGGCCCTTCGCCGTCCTGGGGGAAGGAGAGGACGTCGGTCGCGCGGTCGATGCCCCGCCAGGATTTGTTGAGCGCCCGCATTTCGGCGTCGCCGATGAACGTGACGGAGAGCTCGGATGCCCTGTCCACGTCGAGATTCCCGAGGACCGCACCGGCAATCTTTTTAATTCGGGCCCTGTAGCGGGCGTCGAGCTCGCCCGTCTCGTCGGTGAGAGCGATTTTCATGGGGCTATATTGTACTCGGAGCGGCCTTCGGGCGAAACACCCTGCCGTTTCAAGCGTGCGGCGGCATTGGACACTTACTTAATTTCTGATATGATTCTTAGCGATTATGGCCGAAAGGAAA
This sequence comes from Candidatus Dadabacteria bacterium, assembly GCA_020849425.1. GTDB lineage: Bacteria > Desulfobacterota_D > UBA1144 > Nemesobacterales > UBA2774 > JADLGH01. Next base: position 17,372 of record JADLGH010000007.1, on the reverse strand, counting down.
GGAAGGACTGAAAGAGTAACCTCGGAGGTAAAGGTCGAGGTCGAGATAAACCTCGACGGCGAGGGGAATTTCGACATCGATACCGGCATACCGTTCTTCGACCACATGCTCGCGCAGTTTTCGAGGCACGGATACTTCGACCTCGACATAAAGGCGGTCGGTGATATAGAAGTCGATTTCCACCACACGGTCGAAGACGTCGGCCTTGCGCTCGGGGACGCATTCCTAAAAGCGCTCGGGGACAAGAAGTCGATAACGAGGTTCGGGGAGGCCTTCGTCCCGTTCGACGAGACGCTCGCATTCGCGTCGGTCGACCTCAGCGGGCGTCCGTATCTCGTGTACAACGTTTCCGTGCCGAAGACGAAGGTGGGGGAGTTCGACGTAGAGCTCGGCGAGGAATTCTTCAAATCCTTTTCTAATACGCTACTCTGTAACCTCCACATCGAGCTCAGGTACGGGGACAACCTCCACCACGTGATAGAGGCCGTGTTCAAGGCCGTCGGGCGCGCGCTCGACAGGGCTTCCGGCATAGACCCGAGGTCGTCGTCCGTGCCATCGACCAAGGGCAAGCTCTAAATAAAGCAATGATCGTCATAGTAGATTACGGAATGGGGAATTTAAGAAGCGTCGGGAAGGCGTTTCTCGGCCAGGGTATCGACGCGTCCGTGACGAGGGACCCGGGCGAGATATCGCGCGCGGACGGGCTCGTCCTGCCGGGAGTCGGCGCGTTCGGCGACTGCATGAAGAACCTGGCCGGGTACGGGCTCGCAGATCCCATAAAGGAGCACATAGACTCGGGCAAGCCGTTTTTGGGAATTTGCCTCGGGCTACAGGTGCTGTTCGAGGGGAGCGACGAATCCCCGGATGTTCCCGGGCTCGGCATCCTCGAAGGGAGAGTGGTGAGATTCTCTCCTTCCGAAGAAGAGAGGCTCAAGGTCCCGCACATGGGATGGAACAGGGTCTTTATAAGGAAGGAAAGCCCGGTGCTCGCCGGAATCCCGGACGGAAACTGGTTCTACTTCGTCCATTCCTATTACCCGGTACCGAAGGACGCGGGCGTCGTCGCGGTCACGTCGAATTACGGCGCCGAGTTTACTGCCGCCGTCGCAAGGGACAACCTCTTCGCCTGCCAGTTCCACCCCGAGAAGAGCAGCGCCGACGGCCTCCGCATACTGAGGAATTTCGCCGCGCTTACGGGCTGCGAGACCAAGGCCGCATCGGCCTAGTTCACCGGATATTTCGCATCGCTCGCCCCGGGCGTCGTCTTTGCCGGGGGCTCCGCAGCCGAGGCCGAGCCCCCGTAGATCGCCTTGTACGCTCCGTAGCTTCTCAGGATCCTTCTTATATAGTTCCTCGTTTCGCGGAAAGGTATCTCTTCTATGAACTCGTCCTTGTCGAGCCCGTAGTACTGCGTCTTCCAGGTGGCGGCGCGGTTCGGGCCGGCGTTGTAGCTCGCGAGGGCGAGCTCGACGTCACCGCCGAACTTGTCCAGCACCTGCTTCAGATAAAATATGCCCATTTCGATATTTATGCGCGGGATCGTAAGCATCTCGACCGTAAAGCCGCTGAGGCCGATCTGCCTTGCGACGGTCCTCGCCGTGGGCGGTATGAGCTGCATCAGCCCGACGGCGTCTGCCGGGGAGACGACGTCCTTCTGGAACCTGCTCTCCTCCCTTATGACGGAATAAACCAGGAGCTCATCGACGCCGTATTTCCTGGCGTAGGGACCGACTATGTCCTTGTACCCCCTCGGGAACGACAGGCTGTTGGCCTGCGGGAGGCCGAGGTCCTGCGCGACTTTTATAGAGCTATTGTAATCATCGACCTTCGCGTAAAGGAGGCTCACCGCGACGAACTCTTCCTGCGCCTTGGCGGCGCTCTCCATCTTTTCTATTTCGAGCCTCGCGTCATCGGGCAGCCCGAGCTCTATCAGGAGCTCGGCCTTTTGCTTCCTCGCGGCGGCCTCCGGGCCGAGGGTCGTCGTCTCGGGGCTTACGTTTGCAAAGGCCGGGGTGACGCCCGTTTTCTGCTGCGCGAGGTAGGAATGATACGTCGGCGGAGTGAGGGCGGCGAGGGCCGTGTATTCGGCGAGCGCTTCGTCCCTCCTCCCCTGTTTTTCGAGGGTCCTCGCCTTCCAGTACCTGGCGTTGGACGCGTTAAAAGAGGACGACGAATCGGTGAAGGCGGAAAACGTCGCGAGCGCCTCGGGGTACATCCCCTTCCTGTAATAAATCCAGCCGAGGTTCCACGCGCCGTCCTCGGCGTACTTGTTCTTCGGGTAGGTCCTTATGAGGACGTCATAGGTTTTTATGGCGCTCTGGTCCTGGTCGTTGATCTGGTAGAGCCTGGCGGCGTTGTAAAGCCCCTCGGGAGCGAGCTCGCTCGACGGGAAGCGGGTGCTTATCTGTGAATAGAGCGACGCGGCCTCGCTGTCGAGCCCCTGTTTCGATTTGAGCTTGCCCCTCCAGAAGAGAGACTCGGGGGTGTTTATGGTGCTCAGCACCGCCTCGGCCTCGTTAAGCCTGCCGGCGTTAACCATCGCGATTCCCATGTTCGTCATGGCCTGGGTGCTTTTGGAGGCGACCATCTCGTAGTTCTGTACCGCGGAAGACCACCTCGAATATTTAAAGAGGGTGTCGGCCCTTTGTAGGTAGTCGGACTGGGTGGGGGTGAACGCCACTCCGCCCGCCGTGCTCACGCGGCGGGCCGCCGCCTGCGCCGAAGACGATTCTTTCGATTCGGGATACTCGACCCAGACCTGTTTGTACGTGGACACGGCCTCGGGGTAGCGGCCCTGCTTTTCGAGGGCCTCGCCGAGGCTGTAAAGGTATGATGATTTCGAGCTCCGGGGTGCGTCCTCGGCGTAAAGCGCCCTGAAAATCCTCTCGGCGTTGGCGTAGTCGCCGGATTGGATGTATATGTTCCCCAGCCGCTCGAAGGCCTTCTTCCTGACGCCGCTTCCGGGGTATTCCGTCAGCACGCGGTTGAAAAGCAGCGCGGCTTTAGGGTAATCGCCGAGGTTCTCGTATCCCGCAGCCTGGTAGTAGAGGACGTAGTCCGCCACCGTCGGGAGCTCCTTTTCGACGCCCTCGAGCCTCGTCACGCCTTCCTGGAACTGGCCCATCTGGATGAAGCAGTAGCCCTTTTTGAACCTGTCTTTGGCGTCGGGCTTTGCGGGCAGGTATATCTCGGACTGGCAGTTGATCTGGGCCGACGAATCAGGGCCCGGAACGATAAACGAAAGCGCGGTCAGCGCCAGAACAGAGGCGCCGTATTTTATACATGACTTCGGGTTGCGGATGTACATTGGAAATTTACCTCCTTACTCTCTGGGGGTCGAGATAATCCCTTATACCTTCTCCGAATAGGTTAAATGAAAAAGCCGTAATGAAAATAGCGAGGCTCGGAAAGACGATGAGATGGGGGAACGTCCTTATGCCCTGCCACCCCGTGCTCGCGAGCGTGCCCCAGCTCGATTCGGGGGGGGCTATCCCGAGGCCGAGGAAGCTGAGGGTCGATTCGGCCAGGATCGCGTAGGGGACGGAGAAGGTGAGCGTGATTATGAGCGGGCTCAGTATGTTCGGGACAATGTGGACCCCCAGAATTCGCGCGGGAGAAGCCCCGAGGCTCCTGGCCGACTGGACGTATTCGACTTCCTTTAGCTGGAGGACGCTTCCGCGCGCAATCCTCGCGACCCTCATCCACGCCGTGAGCCCGAGGGCGAGCACTATTCCGAGGACGCCCCTTCCTATGACCAGCGTGATGAGGACGATGAGAAGGAGGTCGGGGAGCGAGTAGAATACGTCCACCACCCTCATCATGAGCTCGTCAACCTTGCCGCCGATATAGCCCGACACGGCGCCGTAAAATGTGCCGATGACTAGCGCTATGGCTGCCGTCCCGAGCGCGACGGCTATCGAGACCCGCGCGCCGTAGATGATCCGGCTCAGCATGTCCCTTCCTTCCTGGTCCGTGCCCAGGAGGTGTTTCGGGCCGGGCTTGCTGAGCGCGTTCCGGAAGTCCGTCTCGTCGTATTTATACGGCGCGACGTAGGGCGCGGCCACGGCGATCCCGATTATTACCAGGATTATTACGGCTGTGATTATTATCTGAGCTTTTAAAAGCAAGCCTGCGGCATCCTCCGGGCGGTATATAAAGATATTAACCCCATGAGGATGAATTGAGAAATAATTTCGGCCAGGGATTGCCAAAAGCCCGGAACGGGAGGCCTCAATCCCTCTCGTAAGAGGCCGTGACGACGGTTTTTATTCCGCCCCTCACGTTGAAGTCCCCCGTGACGACGGCACTTACGGGGCTGCACGCCGAGACTATGTCGTCGAGGATTTTGTTCGTTACGTGCTCGTGGAACGTGCCGACGCCGCGGTATGAATATATGTACAGCTTGAGTGATTTGAGCTCTATACAGAGCCTGCCCGGGACGTACTTTATGCGGATCGTTCCGAAGTCCGGCTGGCCCGTCTTCGGGCAGACGCAGGTGAATTCCGGGCAGGATATGTCTATCTCGTATTCCCTGTCCGGGTACCGGTTCTCGAACGTCTCCAGCTTGTGAAATTCGGGCTCTGCCATGTCTCGATCAAACCTAGGAATGAACTTCTATCTCGATTTCATAACCGCCTTTCGATTTCTTTATCTTGTCTTCCCTGTACCCCGACTTTACGAAAATAAGTCCCTGTTTGGCGGCGTCCTTTACGGCCTTGTCGACCTTGGCCCTGAGCTCCGTTTTCTTTTTGGCGCTTACTGTCAGCGTCTTTGCGGGCATCGCCTTTCTCCTTGCCGGATTAAAAAGTTTTGTAACTCTATTGTATCGAATGCGTGCGGCCAATCAAGATACTTGACTCCATGTGTGTTATTATAAATACTAAAGGCCTTCCGCTGGGGCATAGTATAACGGTAGTACTATGGACTCTGGATCCATCAGTCTAGGTTCGAATCCTAGTGCCCCAGCCATTCCTTATGAGTATGGCAATCTACCATTAAATCAAAGGGTTTTTTCAAAGAATAACGGAGGGTTGCATCTAATTCGAGGCTCGAAAATACATGGTTGATCAGTTTCCTCTTTTGCTCTATTTTCGAACTTTCGAAAAGCTCATAAGCCCTGATGCTATGGAAAGAGTAACTTTGAAAGTTCCATCGGCTTTAGATACCTTTTAATCCGCTCGTTAATCGAATATTGCCTGGTTTTTAGTTCATGACACTTTCTGCGTCGGTAGTAATACTCTTGTCTAATGGTGTCAAGCCCCCGGAAGACATGACTCTTACTTCTTTAGGTCACATACTGTAAAACTTTCCTGTACCGGGACATATAAGGACTTATATCGTTCAGGACACCGGCTCGGTCTAGTGCATTACCTCGCGGCTCGCGATGTTGCGGAAGATAATCTTATTCCGGCCTTTTTTTGTCGGGTGCGACATTGTAAACTTCAGCAGATTCTATGATGAGAACGCCTTTTACTACACGACCAGGGATAGTCTCTCTAATCCAGCTTGTCACCATGTCAAAAGTATCACCGGATGTCCTGTATTCCGCCTTGCCTTTAACCTGATATCCTGCCATTCCGGACCATGCGACCAGTGCAATATTATCATTGCTCAGGATATTATCTAATGTTTTTTCCATGAAGTAATTAACGAGCACGATCTTGTCTTCGATAATTTTTATCGATGATACAGGGACGACGTTAATTGCACCATCGCGAGACAGCGTTGCCAGCGCTTTCGAATCTGCATTGAGAAGAAATTGTTTTATATGTGTTTCCATGACATTTATGCTTCGAATTGCTTTCGACCTCTATAATAATTATTTGTGACTATCCCGTCATATCGGGTACTTACGTATGAACAACTGATCCAGGATTCCTCACTATTCATTTCCTTACTCGTTTATGTCGAGTACGGGTTATATTCCCTGTTTCCAAACTGTCAGAGGAATTGCCTCGTCCCTGACCTTCGTCAGATGTGCGTCGAGATTCTTTTTCTGGCGGTCTGAGAACTTTTCGATTATTATGGAGAGCCCGTCGCAGCTCGTTACATGCAGGAAAAATCCTTGAAGTTTTTTTAACGTGTCTTCTCCACGCTCGACCATATATTGTTTGTTCCCGATGTTATGCTTGAATTCATTCATTGCCTCGGTTGCCATCGTATGTTCCTCCAGGAGGTGTTCGACGCTATCCTCTCCAAAGTATTCGGCCAACATCGGGTAGAGAGCTTCCTCCTCGACCCTGAAATGAGGTCCCATGATCTCATCCAGAAACCTGACCAGATTTTCAGCGTCCTCGGTGTCTTTTCGTTCCACCGCGTCTTTCAGGCTCAGCAAATTATTAAAAATTATCTTATGCTCTTCTTTGAAAGCCTCGAGAAAATTATTATGCTCCATTTTGTCTTACCTCCTTATAGATGAGTTTTGTTAATCCTTGCGATATAACCCGGTTTATTGTTCCTCGGATAATGTCGCGGCAGCGGCGCATCCGTCATGCATATTTTCTCGTTCCAGAATCTCCTGGAGTGTCGTCATGTCGAAGAAAGAGCCGACGAGTGCTGAAATTGCCTTCCATTTGTTGTGGGCCGCGCACGGATTTTCATCCGAGCATACGGCTTGACCGAGTATGCATGCGACGGGGAATTCGGACGACTCGAACGGCGCTATAATTTTCGCGAGCAGAAGCCGGTCGGTCGGGACCGCCAGCTGAAACCCCCCTGATTTTCCGGTGGTCGATTTCAACACGCCGCTTCGGGTGAGCACGTGAAATATTTTTGAGAGGTAGTTTTGGGGGATATCCAAATTTTCTGAGACTTCCTTTACTTTGACGGGACCCCCCCCACCCTTCTGAACGAGAAAAACCAAAGCTTTTAAAGCATAACGTGATGTTTGAGAAATCATTATCTATCGATCCGGTAGAAACCGAGAATTGCATTTATCACATTCTCATGATAATATCATAAAATGATATAGGGCTGATGTCAAGGAAGTGCATTTTTATCCAGTTATCCAACGCATTTTTGTAGAGCGACCGGGGCGCAGAAAAAATTTAAATGCTGTGATCGAGGACGGATGAGGGGGTGATATGAGCGATAAACATGAATTCATTCTAGTCTTATTCTTGCTGCTGGCAGCACTTGTCGCCATAGTATTCGTCTACGTCTATCTCTCATCGGGTGCAAAAAGTTCGCAAAAGGAAGACGGAAAAGGCCTTAATAACACCCAGCGATTCTGGTTCTTTTTGCTTTTGACCGCAGCCCTCTTTATTTTTGCTTCATTCACCATTCCGAAATCACCATATTACCTGTTTGAAAAGGAGAGTCCTTCGAGGGTTGTGTTCGTTGCTGCCCAGCAGTATTACTGGGCCCTGTCCTCTGAGGCTATAGGACCCGGAAATCCCGGCGCAGGAGAGGCGATAGAATTGAAAAGAGGCGAGCTGGTCGAGTTCAGGGTAACGAGCCTGGACGTTAACCACGGGTTTGGCATATACGATGAAAGCAACAACCTTATAGCCCAGACGCAGGCCATGCCGGGTTACGTAAACCGTCTCAGGTGGAAGTTCGAAAAGCCGGGAACTTATAAGGTGCTGTGTCTCGAGTTTTGCGGATTGGCGCATGCCGTAATGAGAGCATCGTTTACAGTAAGGTGATTAAATTATGATGGAAAGAACTACACTCGCAAGAACCACATCTATCTGGATCATTGCCATACTTTTGCTCTTTATCCTGAGCGTGGTATTGGGAATAATCATGCGGCTCAGCCAGGGAGGGGTAATCAGTCAATCACCCGTAGTCTTCTATTCCCAGATGACCACTCACGGGTTTACCATGATCGGGATTTGGTTCGTAGCGGGAATGGTCGGTGTGAATTATTTAATGCAGCGCTATGTCTCTGCGCCGGTAAAGTCAAACATATTTGCGCTGCTGTTTACCATAATCGGGGTCGTACTGTTATGGGTAACTACGTTTGTCGGCAAATTTCACACCGGATGGACTTTTTTATATCCCTTGCCCTTTAAAATCGCCTGGGCGGGGTGGGCCACTCCATTATTTTTCGTTTCTTTGACAATCCTGGGTGTCGGCTGGCTGGTGTGGAGCGTAAGTCTGCTGATGGCGATTTTTAAGAAATATTCGATCACACGGGCGCTCGCATGGCAGCACTTCGGTAAGAATCCATCTTTTGAAACCCCGCCGTTTATTTTGATAACCGTTATAACTTTAATCGGAGTTATCACCTGTTTGCTGGCTGCAGTATTACTGATCGTGCTCTTCTTCGCGGAGTATTTTTCTTCGGGAACGTTTGTAAATGATCCGCTCCTGATGAAGAACCTTACCTATTTCTTCGGTCACACCATCGCGAACGAGATGCTCTATCTGGGCTTGGCGACCCTATATGAGCTATTCCCGGAAGTGAGCGGCCGCCCCAAATGGAAAACTACCTGGTATGTCGCTCTGGCGTGGAATTGTACCCTGGTTTTTATCCTCACTGCGTTCTTCCATCATATGTATATGGATTTCGTTCAGCCGGAGAGCTTTCAGATTGTAGGACAGGTAGCCTCTTACCTGGCGAGTTTACCGGCGGCCGTCGTGACTGTTTTTAGCGTTCTGACCTTGATTTACCGCAATTCGATACGCTGGTCGCTCACTAACGTTTTGTATTTCATGGGTGTGGCGGGATGGGTAATCGGCGGATTAGGCGCCGTGATCGATGCTACGATCACCAATAATCTTGTGCTGCACAACACCCTGTGGGTGCCGGCGCATTTTCATACTTATAATGCCATGGGGAATGTTTTGTTCAGCCTGGCCTTTTTTAACTGGGCGGCAAACCGTTTTGCCGGCATTGGTGAGAGTGGCGGAGCCAACAGGCTAAAGATAGCACTACTGCTCGTCGGTGGAACAGGATTTCTTTTGATGTTCTATCTGGGAGGCGCATATTCAATTCCCAGAAGGTTCAATATTTATCCGATGGAGTTTTCATTAGCTGCATCTTTTGCCCGGATTGCGGCTGTATTCGCCGCCGTATATCTGGCGGCAGTTCTCATTTTCTTTTGGGATATATTACGAAAATGCTTAAAGCTGCTTACATATTCCCGATGATCCTTCTATTATGGGCTCCGAAATTATACGCACTGACTCCGGTCTATAATTTGGATGAGGAGACTAATATATATCAACCCGTAGCGGATATAAGGGTAACAACGGAGGAAGGAGGCATATACCTGTCGGAAATATACAGCGGTCGGCCGATAATATTAACCCTGGTTTATACACGCTGTGCCGGCGTTTGCAATCCGCTCCTGATGAGGTTGAAGGAGAACATCGAATTGATAGACCCCAAAAGGGAGTTTACGATTCTCGTACTCAGCTTCGATCCGCTCGATACCCTTGAGGATATGCAGGGTATGGCCAAAAGATTTACCCTGGACGAAGATCCCAGGTGGGAGTTTGCTGTCTCTCGCGAGATCGATAAGTTAAACCGGTCCATAGGGTTTAACCCTGTCCGGGCCGGCGCCAAAAGGCAATTCGATCACGAAGCGTTGTTGATAGGAATTAACAGGAACGGTCTCATTACCAAGAAACTGATAGGATTGAGAAATGAGGCGGCCCTTGGCGCCATGATAGTAGAAATAAACGATGTTTTCGTACCTTCCTATCCTTTACCCGACAACAAACGGTCTTTTTCCTGTTTCAATTACGATCCGGCAACAGGGAAAAACTCGCCCGGCTGGGGTTTATTGGTACTTTCTCTTCCCGCTACCCTTACCCTGTTGCTGGTATTAGTTATCGGGATTAACAGCAATCACGAGCATCACTGAAAGCGCGATACCCGTGCTTTGACCCTCACCCGAAAGCTGTACGGGTAAAGTGACCTAAAAGAGGATGATATTCCGGGGTTCGAAGTGTATTCAATAGCCCCAGCCATTTTAACGAATTAGAAAAGGGAATATGACCTGCCGCCGCAGCAATTGCATTTTCAGTGCAGCGGAATGTTACGCGCTTCTCCCGGGCTTGTCTCGTTCTAACAGGAGCTCGATTCCATTCCCATCGGAATCGCGAAACAGGGCACCGGTCGCGTAACCGTAGTTTCGCTCGCCTGCGGCCGCCGCCCCGGCTGAATTCATTCGCGCCTTCACGGCGCGCCAGGTTTCCTCGTCGGGGACGGAGAGAGCAAACGACCGGAGACCCACTGCGTTGGGTGGTGGAGGCGGCGCTCCGATCCCGGCCCAGATGTTGAGCCCGACGTGATGGTGGTACCCGCCGGCCGAGAGGAACAGCGCCCCGGGATAATCCCGCTGGGTAACGTCTAACCCGAGCAGATCATGATAAAACGCTTCCGCCCGCGCTAAATCCGAGACACGCAGGTGCACGTGCCCGATATCGGTTTCGGGGTGAATATTCTTCCATGAGCTCGTATCTCCAGCCGTTTCCAGGAGGCCCCGGGTATCCAGGGGATCGGTGGTCATGGTTACCTGGTCATTCCGCCACGACCAGAGACTTCGCGGGCGATCGGCGTAGATCTCGATGCCGTTACCGTCCGGATCGGCCAGGTAGAGCGCCTCGCTGACCCCGTGGTCGGCAAGCCCCTGGAGATGCTGATCATGCGCCAGCAAATGTTTGAATATCCGTGCTAATTCGTACCGATCGGGGAGGCGAATAGCCACGTGGAACAGACCGGTCGTACGATATGGCTTGGGCTGCGAATCGGGTAGTTCTGTAATGAGGATGTGATGAGGCGGCTGCCCGGTGGCCGAAAGAATGACCGTGGCGCCGTTTCGCTCCACTTCCTGGAAGCCCAGCAGCCCCCCGTAGAAGGCCAGGGCTCGTTCCAGGTTCGACACCAGCAGGTGGACATGACCGATGTGGGACTCGGCCGGTAAGCGAAACGTATTCAAATTCTTCCCTCTTAGACATATTACATTGCTATCACGGCGCCGACGGCTGTTCTGTAAGGGTATTCAGGCTCGGTAGACAGGGCGCAGGTGTATTTGCCGTATCCATATCATGCGGGCTCGGGACTCTGGAGCCGGCGCGCCCACGTTACCAGATTCTTTAAAAGCCGGCCGATCAATTCCTTTGAATTCTCGTCGGTCAGGTTTCCATCGGAATCGAATCGCTCGGCTGCATTTCCTATCATAACCTCGGGCTGGTTTAGGGGATGCATATTCAGAAAGACGAAGACCTGACGTAAATGATATTGGGCCCGCGCGGTTCCGATCGTTCCTATCGAAGCGCCCATGACGGCCACGGGCTTACCCGACCATGCGTTGTCGCCATAAGGCCGGGACGCCCAGTCGATGGCGTTCTTCAATACCCCGGGTATGGAATAGTTGTATTCGGGTGTGACAATCAGCACGGCATCCGCCTCGCGTATTCGCTTCTTTAACTCCGCGACTTTGGCAGGCGGATTTTTCTCTTCGTCCTCATTGAAACCGGGGATACCGTTCAGTTCAAAGATATCGAGAGTCGCATCTTCGGGCGCCAGGCGCTTTGCCGCGCGCAAAGCAGAACGGTTGTAGGACTTGTGCCGAAGACTTCCGGCAATGCCGAGAATGTTAACGGGTTTGTCCATTGGTTATTTTTCCTCCCGGTTGACAATCGGGGTCAAGATGCCGAAGAGACGGCAAGGAGCAATGACCTTATCAACCCCCCATCTTATCAATCCCCGACGAGATCATAATGGTGATCGGTAATGCACTGCTTTAACATGCTGCCCGTGAAACGCGTCCACGAAAACTTCAGGGTGATACAATAATCCAGCCCTAACCTCTACCCGTCATTTAGATTCTGTTTCATGTTTCGTGAGCCACAGGACGCCGACAGGGTGCAGTTCATACTTGGCAATATTCTTTTTGACAAATATCATTTCGTCTAATAATTTTTTTGCTTCTTCTTCATTTTCGGCTTTAATGAAGAATACTACCTCGGGCATCGGCCTGTCGTCGGCGAATTTGGTTTCCGTGTTAAAGTATACATTTTCTACGATTCCGCTCCTCCATAAATCTATTAACTGCGTAGTTTGAGCAGCCAGATTACTATTCACCATATCCCGGTCTTCCGTACTCCATTCCCAAACCACCGCAAAAGTTTGCGGAGCTTGTTGAGCATTCGCCGCTCCACAAAACATAACAATCAGGCATGCTGCGATTACCTTTTTCACGATCCGTTCTCCTTATTCCTATTGATGTTACGGTTTACAACATCCGGCTTCTCCTTAACGGAAAATCCTTTTGTCATTATTAAACACTTTACTGGATTTCTCTCATTTGGCCAGCCCGGCTTCGGGAGAAAGCGTATCTGCCCCTTTTTGGATTCCCCGATGTTCTCTTGATGCTCCTCCCGATGCTTTTGATAATCGCGGCCGTTTATCTCCTCAAGAGCCAGGAGCGCGAAAGAAGAAGCCGCGGCATGTAGGCCGAAGAACGGCTCAAATAAAAAAGCCGCCCCCGGGGACGGAAACCCCTCGGGGCGGCTCTTTATATCCGGAGATAAGGAGAATATGCCTTATGCGGTTATTTGTTTAAAGCGTAGGACTCGTCGCCGCTAATCCGGTCGAGGGCTATGAAGCGAACCCTGCTGTCGAGCCTCTCTGTATCCACGCTCCTTACAAGCTGCATGTCGTAGATGTTGCACTTGTTGGCCGTGATTATTCTCTCGGGCCCGACTCCGTGATCCACCATGTAGTCCTTGACGCTCTCGGCCCTCTTGACCCCGAGGCTCGAAGCCGGGGCTTCCCTCGAGTCGCAGAAGGCCTCGATCACCACGAACGTGCCCGGTTCGTTCTTCAGTACCTCGGCGTTTTCATCGAGGACCGGGTTTGCGTCTTCCCTTATAAGATGGCTGTTAGTATCGAAGAATATATCCTTCAGCTCGGGGCTGTAGGGGTTCGATACCGCTGCGCCCGAAAGGGCGTCGTACGACGGCGCCTCGACCTTGAGCTCGGAGCCCGAGGACTGCCGGGACAAGACCGAGGTCCCAGCGCCGTATACCATGAGAACGCCCAGAGTTCCCGGGACTATATATCTCGTAATTTTATTCCAAATAGCTTCCAGTGTGTTAACCCTGTCCATTTTTTATGCCTCCTTCCAAGCATGGCAGTATGTTTTGCAGTGACTATAGTGCAACCGCCATGCCACGATGGGAGGAGCCAAAAATCTTTAATAATCGGGGAGGGTTAGCGGCGGCGCTATAGTTGTGGAAAGCTGCATGGTACGGATGAAGACAGTGGGAATTGTACGAAAAGGTACAAATACCGCCCGCTTCCGCTATTCGGAATCGATACTCTTAAGCTCCTCGCGGGCCTTGCCGGCCTCGGGGGAGTCGGGGAACCTCGTTATAAGGGTCCTGAAGAAAAATTTCGCCCCGTCCTTTCTGCCGATCCTGACGAGCGAGAGGCCCTGTTTGAGATAGGCGTCGGCCACGCGGCTGTCGTCGGGATATGTATCGATGAATACCTGATAAGCGAGTATGGCGTTTAAAAACTGGCCCTGGTTGTAGAGCTTTCCGGCCCTGAGGTAGAGGTCTTTCTCGGCCTGCACCGCTGTCGGCGCCGGCGGACCCACCGTCCCCTGGTCGGGGGCGGCTTCGGAAGGCCCGATGGGGGACGGCCTTACCCGGAGCTCGCCCAGTTTCAGATATATATCGGAATAGTTCTGCTCGAGGTTCCGTATACGCGCGCTCTGTATTTCGAGCTTTCGCTGCACGTCCGTGAGCGTATCCGACATGCGGCCTACTTCGGCCTCGAGATTATCCTGCCTTTCGCTGAGCTCCTGTATCGTTCCGGGGGTTGCGACACACCCGGCAAGGAAACACGACAACGCAAGCGTCGTATATCGGAAATATTTCATTCTCGGCTTTTCCCCCGCGGATCGCCTTTTATTCCGGAAACCCGGAGAAGAAATTATTTGATATAAAGCATGGGTTGTCAAAGTTGTGCGCCCGGCGGGGCAAAAACGAAAAAAGGGCCGACACGGGTTTGTTGCCCGTGCCGGCCCGTATCCGGGCGATTCGATTCGCCCCGGAGGATGAAAGTGTGAGAGTCTTTCTTTGAGCGCTTCTGTTATCTGGAAGCGGTTCTGTCTACTTTCTCAAGCGAAACTACCGTTCCGCCTTCGATCTCGGCCTTAACGAAGTCGCCTACCGAAACCCCGTCGGCTATGCCTTCATCTTCGAGCTTGAGATTATGCGTCATTCCCTGCTCGTCTTTAAGGGTGACGGACTCGTTGCCCGACGCTATTTCCGTTATCTCGCCCCTGATTTCCTGCTGCTGGTCGAGGGCGGAATCGTTCTCGGCTGCAGGGTCGTTTGCCTTGTCGCTCTCGAAGTCGCGAGCCGTTTCTCCGTACGTTTCCTGATCGGGCTCCGCAACGTTCTCGCCGCCTGGAATGGTCGCACTGTCAGGATCGTTCATATTCCCGGCCTGTAAATCGGAGTCGTCAGGGCTGTTCATGTCGTTCGCGCTCTGCATGGAGGAGCTGTCGGTGGAAAGGTCCTCCGCCCCGGCGTCCGACCTCTCGCCGCTCGCCGGTATGGTCAGGGTCTGTCCTACCTCGAGCTGGTCGGGGTTGCTTCTATCGTTAGCCTGGGCAATCAGCTGCCACTGGTCGGCCGAGCCGAGATGCTCCTCGGCTATGCTCGCGAGCGTATCGCCTTCCTGAACGGTGTACTGGCTGCCCTCGCCGGAAAAGTCCGAGTCGGTCCTCGGCTGCGTCATTTCCTGTTCGGGGGCGTTCTTGTCGTAATTGCCCTCGGCGTGAACCGCGCTTACACCGCCGAGCGTAAGTCCCGGCAATAATAGTGAAGTTACTAGTAAATGTCTCATAGTAAATGCCTCCTGTGCATTGGTTTTGACCGTGATAAAGTGCAAGGGGCGTGCCAATTATGCGGAGGCATTCCAAAGATTCAATATTCATAGTTGGTTGCTAATGTTTTATACTGTTTACTGTAATATGCGGGGTTGGGTTTTAGTAATCATATAAACAATCGGCAGTGTACCGATTTGTACACTTCGCATCTGACCTGATAATTTGCGGGGAACGCGTCTCTTCCGGGGTATGCGGATTCGAAAGCGCGCGGGGAGAGGCGGCGGAAGTTTGCGCTTCATTATATATAGAGGAGCGGGGAATTGAATTTAAGTACTCAGATAAGACTCGGTTTCGCGCTGATGCTTACGCTCATGCTTATAGCCGGAGGACTATCCCTTTATAACGCGCACAAGCTAAACGAGGCGGCGGAGAATCTAGAAGGCCGCTATTCCACGCTCTATAAGCTCTTTGCGAATCCGTCTTCCGATGTGGATTCGGAGGCCGGGTTCGGAAAGGAGATGGTCGAGCAGGCCGTTACGATCGTAGGCGAGCAGGTGAAGTACAACTATACCTTTCTCCTGGTCATAGTGGGGGCGGCGCTTCTTTTCGGCGGCATGATAGCGGTTCTTTTCCCCTGGAAGATCACGAGGCCTGTCGAGAGGCTCGTCAAGGCCACGCAGACCGTGAAGAAGGGAGATTACTCATACAGGATAACGGGGCTCGAAGGGACGGGAGAGATATCGAAGCTCGCCGGGTCTTTTAACGACATGCTGAGGAATATAGAGGACACGCATAACAGCAATCTCGAGCTCCTGGAGCAAACGAAGGGCTTTAACGAAACGCTGAGAGAAAAGATCGAAGAGGCCACGCGCGCCATAAGAGAGCAGCAGAACGAGCTGATACGCGCCGAGAGGCTGGCGATAATAGGAGAGTTCGCGACGAGGATAGCCCACGAAATAAAAAACCCGCTTTCCGGCATTACAGTCGCGCTCGAAATCATGAGGGGGAAGGTGGGGAGCGAGGAGCAGGAGCATTCAATAACGGAGGTGCTGAAGGAGGTTCGAAGGCTCGACGGCATACTGAGGGACCTTCTGCAGCTGTCCGTGCCGAAGAAGATGGATTTCCGGGAGATCGACCCCAACGAGGTCGTGGAAAGGTCGGTCGTTCTTGTAAGGCCGCGCGCAGAGGAGAAAGGGGTATCGCTGAACATAAAGCACGGGGCCGCAGCGCCGTGCCGTCTCGATTACGAAAAATGCCAGCAGGTTTTAATCAATCTCCTCATAAACGCGATCGACAGCACCGAGCCGGGCAAGGGCCCTGTCTCGGTCGAGACAGAGAGCGTGGACGGCACGCTCCGTATAACGGTACGGGACGAAGGCTCCGGGATTCCCGAGTCGGAGATCGAAAAAATATTCGAGCCGTTTTATTCGAGCAAGAAACAGGGCACGGGGCTCGGTCTACCCATATCGAAAAAGATTATCGAATCCCACTCGGGCCGGATCGTGGTTTCGAGCGAAGAGGGAAAGGGCTCGCAGTTTACGGTTATAATTCCTTACACGCAGCGGAACGAAGAGCTTCCGGCGATGGAAACGGGTTCCGCGTAGATTTGTAAAATCATGGTTTATACGTCACGTGAAATAATGATGGCTGCGAGGGGTGAATGAGCAATACGATACTTATCATAGACGACGAGGAGTTTCTCTGCGCCGGACTTAAGGAAGGCCTGACCGACGAAGGCTACGTCGTGAATACGGCCGGCCTGGGCGACGTGGGCGTCCTCATGGCCAAGAGGGATAATCCTTCCCTCGTCCTTCTCGATTACAAGCTTCCGGACATGGACGGCCTAGAGGTCCTCGGGCAGCTAAGCGCCGTCGACCCGGCCCCGGTGACGATTCTCATGAGCGGGCAGGGAAACGTGGACACGGCGGTCGAGGCTATAAAAAAAGGGGCCTACGACTTCATAGAAAAGCCGTTTTCCCTCGACAAGCTGAAGGTCATCGTAAAAAACGCGCTCGATAACGCGAGGCTCAAGAGAAACCTCGATATGAGGCTCAAGACCGAGCAGAAGGAGTATGGATTTCATTCCATCATTGGGAAGAGCGAGGCCGTTAAAAACATAATCGAGCTTTTCGAAAAACTCGTTACGACGGACCCGAAAACGATCCTCATCGGCGGGGAGAGCGGCACGGGCAAGGGGCTCGCGGCGAAGGTGCTCCATCACAACGGCGTCCGCGCCGAGAAGCCCATAATAGAGCTCAACTGCGCCGCCATACCGGAGACCCTCCTCGAAAGCGAGCTATTCGGGTACGAGGCCGGCTCGTTCACCGACGCGAAGAAGATGAAGACGGGCATACTCGAAGACGCGAACGGCGGCACTATATTCCTCGACGAGATCGGCGACATGAGCCCTACGCTCCAGGCGAAGCTCGTGAAGGTGGTCGAGGAAAGGACCTTCAGGAGGATAGGGGGAAAGCGGGACATAAGGGTGGACGTCCGGGTCGTCGCCGCCACCAACAAGGATCTGAAAGCCCTCGTCGAGAACAACCAGTTCAGGGAAGACCTCTACCACAG
>JADLGH010000006.1 GCA_020849425.1 Candidatus Dadabacteria bacterium | reverse complement strand
GTCCCCGCCGCCGGCGAGGCGTACCAGAGCCTCCAGTACATAACGAACCAGACGACCTTCGGACGGATCGTGCGCGGCATACACAACTGGGGCGCGTCCGCCATGATGCTGCTCGTGGGCGTCCACATGATACAGGTCTATCTTACGGCGGCGTACAAGTTCCCGCGCGAGATGAACTGGATTTCGGGCGTCGTGCTCCTCGCGCTTACCATCGTTATGGGCTTTACGGGGCAGGTGATAAGGTGGGACCAGACGGCCGTGTGGTCGGCCATAGTCGCCTCGGAGCAGGCGGCACGCGTACCGCTCATCGGGCGCTGGCTCGCGGACTTTATAATAGGCGGCGAAACCATAGGCGGAGCTACGCTCAGCCGAATGTTCGCGTACCACGTGTTCATAATCCCGGCGCTTCTTTTCTTATTCATAGGGTTTCATCTTTACCTCGTTATAAGAAACGGGATATCCGAATTCCCGAAGGCGGGCGACCCCGTGGACCCCGCGACGTACAGGGAGAAATACGAGAACCTCGTTAAGACAAAAGGCATTCCCTTCTGGCCGGACGCGGCGTGGAAGGATATGATCTTCGCATTCATAGTTATCACGACGATCCTCGTCGTGGCCATAGTAATCGGCCCGCCGACGCTGGGGCCGCCCCCGAATCCGTCGAACATAGACGCGCTCCCCGTACCGGACTGGTACTTCGTTTTTTATTTCGCGTTCCTCGCGCTGATGCCGCCGGCGCTGGAAACGTATCTGATGGTGCTGGGGCCTCTCATAGTGGGGCTTTTGCTCTTCTGCCTCCCGTTCATATCGAACAGGGGCGAGAGGAGCCCGCTCAGAAGGCCCTGGGCGGTCGCGATAGTGGCGCTCGTGATTTTGACGATATCCGGGCTCTGGGCGATAGGGATCGTATCGCCGTGGTCTCCGCGTTTCCACGCCGAGCCGCTTACGGCCGAGATAATAGGCGCGGATTCGGGCCCGATATACAGGGGCGGGATAGACTTTAACGACAAGGGCTGCCTCTACTGCCATACGATAGACGGGCACGGCGGGTTAAGGGGCCCCGACCTCACATACATCGGCGACAGGCTGAGCTCGAACGAGCTTACGTGGCGGATCATGAACGGCGGTCTTAATATGCCGGGGTTCGGCGGAACGTTGACAAACCAGGAGCTGAGCGACCTCGTGGCGTTTTTGAAGTCGAGGACGAGGCAGCCCGCTCAGGATTTGCCCACGGCGGACTGAGGCTGATTCTGCCTCTGCCGCATTTCCATCTTGAGCTGGACGATGTCCCTCGGGAGGAACATGTCGAGCAGCCAGTCGATGGCCACCCTTATCTTCCTGTCCCATCCGGGGAGCTTGCCCAGATAGATGCAGCGCCACATGAACCATGCGAAGAATCCCGAGAATTTGACGCCCCTTATTTCGGCGACGGCGGACCTGTGCCCCAAAGGCGCGAGCATGCCCATGGTCCTGTAGACGAACGGCCTCTTGTCGCCGTCCTTGGAGTTTATCGAAGCTGCGACGTTGACCGCTACGCGGGCCCCTTCGCGCTCGGCGTGCTGGGCCGTGGGCGGGTAGGACGCCCCGGTGTGAGGATCGGGAACCACGGCGCAGTCGCCTATGGCCCATACGCCGGGGAATCCGGAGACCTCCATGTACTCGTTCACCTCTATCCGGCCTCTCTTGTCCGCGAAGGCGAGCGCGGCGATTACGGGCTGGGGCGCGGTGCCCGCCGCCCAGATGGTAGTGCAGGTATCGACGGTGCTTCCGTCCTCGGTCTTTACGGAATCCTTCGAGACCCCGGCGATTCTCGTTTTGAGACGGAACTCCATCCCGCGCTTCTGAAGGAGCCTGAGGCCGTATTCGGCGAGCCCTTCGCTCATCTCGTGCATTATCCTGTCGCCCGGATCGATCACGACGACCTTTACCTCGCCCGCTTTCACGTTCCTGTAGAACCTCTTGCTGGCGGAGACGTAGTCGTTGAGCTCGGCGGCGACCTCGATGCCGGTATATCCGCCGCCCGCTACGACGAAAGTGAGGAGCTTACGCCTCGTGTCGGGGTCGGTTTCGAGCTCGGCCCTTTCGAACATGTCTATGACGTGGTTCCTCAGCACCATCGCGTTGTTGAGGTTCTTGAGCGGGAACGAGAAATCTTCCGCGCCAGGGATGCCGTGATAGCCCGTCATGGAGCCCAGGGCCAGGACGAGATAGTCGTATTCGAAAAGGAACGTCTCGCCCGTGTCGGGATGGCTGCACGATACCGTTTTCTTTCCGAGGTCGAGCCCGTCTATGGAGAGCTCCTTGAGCTCGGCCCTCTTGAGACATTCCCTGAGAGGAATAACGACGTGCTTGGCTTCGATGCTGCCCGACACGACCTCGGCGAGCATCGACGTGAATACGAGATAGTTGTTCTTGCTTATCAGCGTTATCTCGACGTCGTCTCTTCCCTTGAAGATTCTTTCGAGATGCCGGGCGGCCTCGAGGCCGCCGAAGCCCCCGCCGAGGATCAGTACTCGCTTTTTCGCAGGCTCCGGCATGGGTCATCCTCCTGGGTATTCAGAATATGCAGGGTGAAGGCCGCTCGACGCCGGCCCGTTCAAGCTCTTTCCATTTTCTCATGAAAAGAAGGCCGGTGTCAACAAAAGGGCCCGATTAATATTACACCCATACCGCCGGAATGTGTGCGCTTAACGCCGGAAAGGCGCGGACCGAGACAGGGCTGCACCCGCTCGCGGGGCCGAAAGCGCGGCGCTAGGATTTTCCCTCGCCCACTCTCACTGCCGTGTATATCGTGTTGTTACCGCGCTTAACGAGGAAGAGCGCGGTATCCCCCGGCTTGGCGGCGGCAAGCGCGGTCTTGTAATCCTGGAGCGTTTTTATTTCTTTCTTGTCGAGCTCGACGATAACGTCGCCCGGCCTGAGACCGGCGTCGAGCGCCGGGCTCCCGCGTCTTACGTCGGCGATTATGACCCCCTTGTCGGTGTCGAGATTAAAGCGCTGCGCAAGCTGGGGATCGAGCGGCCTTACGATAAGGCCGAGGCTGTCCTCGGCGTCTTCCGCCGCACCGGCCTGCGCTTCGTCGTCGGGAAACTCGTCGAGCTTGACCTTGAGGTCCTTTTGCTTGCCGTCCTGAATGAGCTTCACATCGACTTCGGTTCCGGGGGACGTTACGGCCGCGAGCGTCGTGAGGTCGGATATGTCGTCTATTTTTTTGCCGTCGAACTCGACTATGACGTCGCCCCTCTTGATGCCGGCCTTTTCGGCAGGGCTCCCGGGGGTGACGTCGCTCACGAGCGCGCCCTCGTCCTCGTCGAGGCCGAGACTGGAGGCAAGCTCGGGGGTGAGCTTCTGGACGTAGACTCCGAGCCAGCCCCTTACGACCTTGCCGCCGTCCTTTAACTGCTCTATGACGAAGTGGGCCATGTTCATCGGGATGGCGAATCCTATGCCCTGCCCCTGTGCGACGATCGCCGTGTTTACGCCGACGACCTCGCCGTTCAGATTGAAGAGCGGCCCTCCGCTGTTGCCGGGGTTGAGAGACGCGTCCGTCTGGATGAAATCGTCGTACGCACCGAGACCGAGCGACCTCCCCTTGGCGCTGACTATGCCCGCCGTGACGGTGTATCCGAGACCGAACGGGTTGCCGATAGCGATTACCCAGTCGCCTATCCTGAGGTTTTCCGAGTCCCCGTATTTGACCGCCTGGAGCTTGCCCTTGGGCTCGAATTTTATGACGGCGAGGTCCGTTTTAGGGTCCCTGCCGATGACTTTCGCCTCGTATTTTTCGCCGTTTTCGAGTATGACGCTTATGTCCGTGGCCCTTTCGACGACGTGGTTATTGGTGACGACGTAGCCGTCTTCGCTGATTATGAACCCGGAGCCGAGACCCTGGCGCCGGAATTCCTCCTGGGGCTGGCCCTGGAAGAACCTGTCGAAGAAGTCCTCGAACGGGTCGTTGGGGCCGAACGGCGAGCGCCTCTGTCCGGGCCCGAACCCCCTTTGCTTTACGACGCTCGTCGTGCTGATGTTGACGACGGAGGGCTTGAGCACCTCGACGAGATCTGCGAAGGACGGGAATTCCGTGACGGGAAGTTTCTTTACAGCCTCGGCCGCTTCCCTGGCCGACTCCGGAACCGACCTGGCCGGCTGCTCGGGTTGTGACTCTTTTTCAGTTGCGGGTGCGGGGCTCCCGGGAGCGCCGTCGTCTCTCGTCCTCTCGCATCCAGCGGAAAGGACCAGAACCAAAAGCGGGAATATTATAAGAAGTGCAGCGGAACGCCTCATGAAAAGCCTCCTTGATGTGAAGGAAATTTCATATGTGAAATAATCATATGTGAAATAATATAGCCACCAAAAATCCTGAGGCAAGAATTAATTCGGGAAGCCGTCCGAATATGATGCGCGGACAAAAAGACCCGAGGAAAGGCGGATTTACACATAAACCGGGCGTGTAAAGACGAGATTTCCGGGGAAAGCCGGGGAAAAAATTCAAAAAAACAAGTTCATTTCTTTTTACCGTAAATTACGAATGTACAATCCCGGGAAAGCGGCAGGCATTCCCCCCCCCGGCTCGACCGAATCGATGCCGTCAGAAGCATCACCAGGTGATGTAGAACATTGCCTTTGCCAGGAACACGATCAAAACCACGTGGAAAAATACGCTCAGATGGATGAGCTTGAAGTGCCGGGACCTGAGCTTGCCGCGGGCGCTCAGTGTTAAGGCGGTGATGAAATGCACAAGAACGCTGAGCGCCAGAACGATCTTTATCGCCAGGAGCGTCGCGAAGCTGCTTTCGAAAGGATGTGCAAGCACGCCGCGATACTGCCAGGCCATGGCGATGCCTGCGCCATACAGGATCGCCATGACGAACGGCATCACGCGGCGGGCGCGCCGGCCGATCGCGGTTTCCACCGTGCGCATCGCATCGCGCCCCACCGGCTTGCGGACGCTTTCAAGGATGAGAACCTCGAAGAAGACGGTGCCGACGAACATGATGGCGGCAAACAGGTGCAAGGTAACGAGAATGAAATGGCTCATGAAAAGTCTCTTTGGTGTGAAGGAAATTGTATATATGAAATAATATAGCCACCAGAAATTTCGAGGCAAGCCGGGGGAAAATTCAAAAAAACAAGTTCATTTCTTTTTGCCGTAAATTACGAACGTGCAATCCCGGGAAAGCGGCAAAGAATGAGCCCCCACGCCGGGGAATATCGATACGCCGGAGTACTTTCGTCGCGCTTTCCCGGCAGATATCATCGCGGCGCGAGGGCCGCGGAAACGGGCGGCTTACTCTCCACGAAAGAGCGCCCCGGCGAAACCCGCCCTTTAAAAAAATGCCGCGGTCGATTACAATCAGGGCTTAAACCTAAAACATTTCAGCCAGCGCCACGGCCGGAGGAGAAACCGAAATGCTCTATTCGACCAAGGAGCTCATAGAGCTCAACGACAAGATTTCAACCCACATGTCGATTATTTCCGGATGCATGATCGAGACGGAGAAATACGGGAAATTGCTGCTCGCGTCCCCTCCCCGCTCGCGCTATCCCTACATATATCCCAGGGATTCGAGCGCTTCGGCGGCGCTTTTAAGAAGGATCGCAATATCTCTTCACCATTACGACAGCGCGGGGCAGGCATACGAAATGCTCGAATCGATGGCCCGCTTCATAAAGGACGCCGCCTCGCCCGAGGGCGCGTGGGGGCAGCGCTACGGCATAGACGGAAAGAACATGAGTATCTACAAGCAGGAGGATAACGTAGCGCACGGGATTTCGATAATATGCAACTATCTCCTCACGGCGCGCCATCTGGAGAAGGAGGTCCCCTATCTCGAAGATTTCCTCGCGTGCGTGAACAAGGCGCTCGATTACGGCTACACGGAGCTTTACGAAAAAGAGCTCAATCTCTTCTATTCGACGACCGCCATACACGAGTCGGCCATGGAAGAGGGATATACGTGCTGGGTCAACTTTTCGTTCCTGTACGCGTATTCCCTTGCGAGCGAGGTCGCGCAGAAGGTAGACGAAAAGGGCGTCATATCCCCTTCGCATTTAAATTTCAGGCAGCACTTCCTCTATACCGTAAACGAGCTGTTCATGGCCGGAAACAGGTACATACGGAGAACGGACCCCTTCGGCGCAATGGACATGAGGCCGGACTTTACACTGCTTAGCCCGTTTTATTACGGGTTCCTCCATTACACGGAGGAGATGAAAAGGAGCGTTATGTTCCTCGAAAAGCAGCTATGGGACCCGGAGCTCGGAATGATAATGCGGTACCTGCCGTTCTACAAGGACTTTTCGACGCACGTCCACGCGGGCAACGGCCCGTGGCTCCAGTACACCGCTATTTTAGCCCAGTACCACTACTGGAGCGGCAACAGGAAGCGCGGAGACGAGATACTCTCCATAATCGACGGGTACAGGAGCGAAAAGGGCGAGATACCCGAGCACCTGTCGACGCGGCAGAGATTCGAGGAATTCATGGATCGCGAATGGAAGACCGGGATAGACTTCCAGAAGGAATTCTATAAGGACATACTCCTCGACGACGTCGATTTCAACACCATACTCGAAGAAGCCAACAACATGGACCGCTCGTACAAGGATACGGGCAAAATGGCCGTACATCCCGACCCCCGGCGGAGGGAGGGCGGCTATATACAGTTCGCGGCCCCGCTCACGTGGTCGCACGTAGAGTACATGAGGGCGCTCCTCGTGCGCGCCGGGGACTGGTGGAAGATACACGGGGCATGAAGCACGGCTGGGAGCAGCGTTTTCGCCGACCGGGACGGGCCGCTCAATACACGTAATCCACGATGCTTCCTATCCTGAGCCAGAGACGCGCCAGGGGATTTAATACCCAGTTGTCCCCGGTGAATACCGCGACGCTCGCCGAGCCGCCTATCCTGAGCTCGTATTTCCCGTGGTCGATGTCCGTTATCCTGAGCCGTACGGGAAAGCGCTGTGAAAGCCTTACCCAGTTACCCTGATCCTCAACCAGCGGGAGATCGCCGGAAGGAACCCCCTGCCCCGCCAGGACCCCCCAGTCTGTGCTCTCGACCACGGCCTTGAAAATCTTCCCGGGATAGAGGGCGATCGTGACCTCGGCTTCCTGGCCGGGCTTTATCCGGCCGACGCTGTTCTCCCTGAAATTCGCGACGATGCGCCAGTTGCCGTCGTCGACGAAAGTGAGGACCGCGTCGCCCGCCTTGATGTACGAACCCACGACGAGCTGGAGATTGGTGACGTACCCGTCGGACGGGGCGTAGCAGACCGTCTGTTCGAGGTCGTACTCGGCGAGCGCGAGGTTCGACTCGGCCTCTTTGATTATCGCGTACTCGTCGTCGATCTTGTACTCGAGCGCCTGCTTCGCTTTTTCGAAATCGGCCCTGGCCTGGTTGAGCGCGGCTCTCCGGGCGTTTACCTGCTGGAGGGCCTTATCGAGCTCGAGCCGGGCGACGTAGTTCTTTTCGGCGAGCGGCTTGAGGTCGCCGTAGTGCTCGCTTGCGTAAGCGAGGTCGGCCTCGGCCTGTTTTATGACCTCGGCGGCGGCGGCGATGTCGCTATCGAGCTCGTCTATATTCTGGCGCGTCTGGACGAGCTTCGCCCGAAGCTGCTGGGCCTGGTACTCGTAGGGTCGCGGGTCGAGGCTGAAAAGCTTCTGCCCCTTTTTTACCGGCTCGTTGTTCCCGACGTATATCCCGACTACGCGTCCGTCCACCTGGGGAGCGACCTGAAGGACGTAGGTCTGTATGAAGGCGTCGCTCGTATACGGGGTGTACCTGTCCAGGAGGACATAATAGAAGATGAGGACGACGATAATGCAAACGACGAGGAGGACCCAGAACCTGACCGACGACGTCAGGCTTTTCGGATTCAACCGGGTCACGAATTCCTTGAGGCTCATGGGCCGAACGTACCTCTATCCTCCGGCGGAGGGCCCGCGGGGAGACTGCGGACGCGCCGCCTTTAAGCCGTTACCAGCCCCACGGACCGCCCATCCATCCCCAGTATCCGGGGGCGAACTCGGCCTCCTCCATCATTTCAGCCGTTTCCTGCTGCTCTTCCGCTATGTTCGATTCCACCAGAAGCCTTTCGTAGCGGTTGTAGGCATCCTGGTCTCCCGTCCAGACGCAGCCGCATTCGGCCGGGTCGGCGTACCAGTAGAGCGGCTTGTTGTCTTTGACCGAGAACTGGACCTTGTTCGGCGTAAGCGAATTCAGCATGTCCTTTTCTTCGGGCGTGGTAGCGGGGACCATCTTGAAGCCGGCTGCGCTCAGAAGGCTCTCGGTGCTGACTGTCTCTTCCGTCTTTATGGCAGCACATCCAACCAGGAACGAAAGCGCGAGAAACGCCGGGACCACAATTCTCAGATGTGTCATCAAAATTCCTCCTGAAGCATATATTCCGGCTACGGGAGCCGAATCGGTGCTTGCGATTTTACTTAAACCTAACACCTAAACGCGCGGAATTAAATAGGGTATTGCTAATGCGTATCCTCTTTTTTGTTATTCCACTTGACGGCGTTCTCCAGGGTAAGGCCCTGGACCAGTATGGAGAACACGACGACTATGTAGGTCATGAGAACTATGAGGTCCCTTTCCTTGGAGTCGGGCAGGGATAGCGCGAGCGCGATAGACACGCCGCCCCTTATACCGCTCCAGGTCATTATGAACCCCGAGAGGTTCGGAATCTTCCTCACGTACCTTAGAAGGACCAGCGGGAGCTCTACGCTCACGAAGCGGGCGAACGTGATCAGGGGGATCGCCAGAAGCCCGCAAATGATGTAGGGTTTTTCCAAGTCGAGTATGAGCACCTCGAGCCCTATGAGGACGAAGAGGACGGCGTTCAGAACGTCGTCTATTATCTCCCAGAAGCTTCCGACGTAGGCCCTTATGTGATCGGCCGAGCTAGGCATGAGCCTTCGCCTCCTGGCCAGGAAGAGCCCGGCGACGACGCAGGTGAGGGGCCCGGATACGTCCAGCAGCTCTGCGAGGGAGTAGCCGCCCGAGACGAGCGCAAGCGTTATCATGGCGACGACTATGCTGCCTTCCTTCCCCCTGACTATTATCTCCAGTATCATCCTGTAGCTGAGGTAGCCGAGCGATATGCCGAGCAGGAGCCCGCCGACCGCTTCCTTTAGAAAGAACTTTCCTATATCGATTCCCGTGAGGGTCGTTTCTCCCGAGGCGACGTCTGTAAGCAGGACAAAAATGACGACGGCGACGGCGTCGTTGAAAAGCGACTCGCCCGTGATTATGGATTCGAGCGTCTTCCCGGCGTTTACGCGCCTGAAGAGCTTGAGCACGACCACGGCGTCTATGGGCGAGATGATCGCCCCGAATATGAGCGCATAGATAAGCGGCAGGTCCATGCCGAGGAGGCCGAAGACCCACCAGACCACCCAGCCCGTGAGGAACGTCGCGATTATCATTCCGAGCGTGGCGAGGTAGGCTATCGTGCCCTTGTACTCGCCGAGGTCGTCGAGGTTGACCGTGGACGCCCCGGCGAAGAGAAGAAAGCTCAGCATGCCGTTCATCATGAGATGATCGAAATCCGCCGCCGTAACGAGGTCCACGGCCCAATGCACGTGGCCGAACCCGAAATACCCCGCTATCAATATAAAGAGGGACGCCGCCAGCGAGGCGAGCATTATGCCTATCGTCGTCGGCAGCTTAAAAAAGACTTCGTTAAGGAAGCTGAATACCGCCGTAAGCGTCATGAGAATCGTAAAGACTGCGAAAAGGTCCATTAGCGCCCGGCGAGCCGGCAAGGGGTCGACGTCGGGAAGCCGCTCGCCTCACCGCATTATACAAAGCACCGGGGTGAAAGTCCATCCCCCCGGCTATGAAGCGCCGCTCCCGGCGAGCGTTACGGCGCCGCCCCTTTCCGGCCGCTCGATCGCGGATACGAGAGAGGATATTTTCGACAGGGAATCCAGTATTCCGTCTACGCTGCCGGCCATGAGGATGTCCTGCTCGACTTCTTTTATGGTGAATCTCTTCCAGACCCCCGACTCCCTGAACTCCTGCCTCCTGCTTTTTATCTCTTCGATGAGGCCGGAGATTCGCCCGCCCAGATCGTCGCCGGTATCGAACCCGGAGGCCGCGGCATGGAAGACGGCGCTTATTTTCTCGTAGCTGGGGGCCATGTGCTCTATATATTTCACCAGGAGGGCGGTGTCTTTTCCCGAGTAGACAGTCTTCTTGATGGTTTCGAGCTCGGAGAATATCATTTCGAGCGAGGCGATTATCTCGACGAATTCCTCGCCGTGAAGCCTTTCGTCGCCGATTACGAAGCGGGCGTCGAAGAGAAGGGACGAGCTCGTCGGGAGCGAGGCGGCGAGAGGAGTGACCAGGGATTCTATCCTCCCCTTGTCCTTCCGGTCCCCCGTGAGGAGCCTCGCGAATATCTCCCCGCTGATCCCGAGCGCGTAGGAGATCTTCTTCTTGAGCTGCTCGTAGGGGCTCACCGGCCAGAGGTTGTGAAGGATGACGAGGCCTATCGCCGAGGCCGCCAGGAGCGCACAGAGCCTCGTAAAAGCGAGGTCGAGGTTGACCTCGGGGCCGATCTCAACGAGGAACACGTACGGTATCATGAGCCCCGCCTGAACGCCCGAATAGGCGATCCTCCTGCTGCCGGTGGCCACGTACGCGGCGACGAAGAGCCCGAGGCAAAAAAGGAGAATAAGTATGAGGAAGCGCGAAGTCTGTGACACGATCACCAGTCCGAAGAGGCCGTAGGCGAGGCCGGCGACGACGCCGATGATGGCGAGCCTGCCCTTGAGGTGCGCCTGGCCGGTATTGGGCATCGACCCGAACAGGACGCCGTAGAAGGAGGCCTGCGAGCTCCCGGGAAGGTTGAAGAACTTTTCTCCCAGGAGCAGAAGCATGATGATAATCACCGTTTTTACGGACTGCTTCATGTTCTCTCGCGTGAAGAGAGAGCCGAGGAAGCTCTTTTCCTTCTCGACTTCCGGGGCGTGCGTCATTCTCTTTCCGCGGAGCTCGGCATAGGAGCCCTCGTGTATGACGCCGAGCACCTGGACGGAATCCTTGAGGAGGGTGAGTATGCCGTCGAAGAGCGGGGGCAGGGCCCCGAGGGCGAGGAGGTCCTCGAAATAATCCCTGTCCCCCTCGACCTCGTGGAGCTTCATGTAGAGCGCGCCCAGAGAGGAGGATGCATTCCCGAGCCCGGCGTCCGGCGCGGGCGGCCCGCTCCCGGACTCGACGGCGCGGGCGAGCCCATCGAATTCCGAAGAGAGGCCAGGGAAGATATCGTGGAGCACCTTTTTCACTTCCTCCACTTCGAGGCATTTATTGTTTTTGGACATGAAATCTTCGAGGACGTCGAGCCTTATGTATACGCCCTTGGCGTAGGCCGTGAGCTTCATGAAAGGCTCGGGATAGAACGCGCCGCCCCGGCTCTCGCGCCCGGTGCGGTCGACGAGGTTGACGAGGTTATTGAAGACTTCGAGGGTTATCGCGTCCTCGCCCCTGCTCGCTATGGCGCCGTCCGCAAGGCCGGCGAAACGCCTGGAGAAATCCCTGTAAACGGACCCGAGCGTGGTGTAGAGGGCGGCCTCGCTCCGCCGGGGCCAGATAAGCTCGTCGATTATCCAGGCGGTAAAGACCCCGAGGAACATCTGTATGAGATAGTTTTCTATCGTCACGGACGCCTGGCCCAGCGATTCGAATATCACGACGAACATCGACATCGAGGCGACGATCGCACTCAGTAGAGCCGGGAGAAAGTATTTGCCGAGGAGAAGCATGATCAGGAAGATCAGGCTGCCCATGAGGAGCAGGTAAACGATCCCGGATTGGACAAAGACATTGGCGATCAAAAGGGACAGCGCCCCGACCGCCACACCGCCCGCAAGACACTGGATACCGACGATAAAAGTCTGCCCGTTACACATGAGCATGATCAGGTAGAGAAAGAGAACCGAAAGATATGCGGATTCGAGATGGAAAACGTTACCGACAAGGAGGCATATGAACCCGCCCAGGGTTATCTTTATCGCCGACTTGATACGAAATGTGAAGAGAAAGTGTTTAAGGTTCATGCCGCGGCGCCGGAATGGAGGGCAATGTGAGATTATCACACGGAGGCCGCATACGTGTCAATCCCGCCGGGTTGACAACGCTTTCCGCTTCGTGCGATAATGGCACGGTCGGCGCCGGCGCGGCCGGGCAACATCGGGAAAGCACCATGACGATACCAGACTCCATTACCGGCGGTGTTCTTCTTCTCTGGTTCATACTGACGGCGCTCTCGCTGATATTCCTCGTATACGACCTCGAGAAGAATACACCCGCAATGGGGGTGATGAAGCTTGCGTGGGGGCTTATCGTCCTTTACACGGGGCCCGTGGGGCTGTTCGTTTATCTCCTGTCCTGCAGGCAGCCGATGCCCGGCACGCACGAGATGTACATCGCCGCCCACTGGAAGCAGTCGGTCGGGTCTCTCATGCACTGCGTCGCGGGCGACGCAACGGGAATAATACTGGGCGCGATAATAACGTTCCATCTCGGCCTCCCGAACGGCCTCGACCTCGTTTTCGAATACGTCATGGCTTTCGTCGTAGGGCTCTTCGTTTTCCAGGCGCTGTTCATGAGATCGATGTTCGGCGGGAGCTATTTCACTGCCGTTAAAAAGACGTTTTTCTCCGAAACGGTCTCGATGAATTTCGTGATGGTGGGGATGATACCCGTTATGGCCATACTGAGGGCTAAAATTCCGGGCGGCGACGACCCTGGCGGGCTCATGTTCTGGGGGATATCGTCGCTGGCCACGATGGCCGGGGGGCTGACGGCGTACCCGGTGAACTCCTGGCTCGTCGGGAGTGGGCTCAAGCACGGCATGATGTCCGCATCGACAAATAAGCCGGCTGCAGGCTCCATGCACGATATGGCGGGGATGACCGGAATGGATATGCGCCACGAAAATAAGAAGCCGGACGTTTCGCCCACGACGAAGCTCCTGGTGTTTCTCCTTTCGGCGGGGTTCCTTGTCCTTGCAGTATGGGCGACTTCGTATTTCGTGACGCTCAGGCTGAAATAATCGACCTGACGTATGCTAGGATTAATTCATGGTTTCAAGCGAAACTCTCAAAGGGCTGAGGGCCGAGTACGAGCGGGTGAAGGAGCCGATCGCAGCCCGGCTGGATGAATTCAGGAAGACGGGCGAGAACGCGGACGACGGGAAGATATTCGAGGAGCTCGCGTTCTGCATACTGACGTCGGCCGTGGGGCCGAAAGTCGGCCTGAGGTCCATCGCCGCGATAAAGGATATCCTGAGAGACGGCAGCGCCGGGGAAATGGCGGCGAGGCTCGAAGGAATACACAAGTATCCCGAGAAAGCGGGTTTCATCGTTCACACGAGGGACTATCTGGAAAAGGAGTACGGCTTTAGGCTCAGGGATCTGGTGAGGTCCTTTGACGACCGGAAGGCGCTCAGGGATTTCTTCGCGCTGAGCAAGGACATTAAAGGGCTCGGCTACACGCAGGCGAGCCACTTTCTCAGGAATATCGGCTACACTGATTACGCGATACTCGACAAGAACGTGGCCAGGATGCTCCACGAGCTCGGGGTTACGGATTCGGAAAAGCCGCCTTCCACGGGAAAGAAATACGTGGAGACGGAAGAGAAGATGAAGGCCCTTTCGGACGAGCTGGGCATAAGCCTCGTCGAGCTCGACATGCTGCTGTGGAGTTTTAAAACAGGGCGCATACCCGTATGATAATAATTTTATTCATTCTTGGATTCGTGCTGCTCGTCGCGGGGGCCGAAGCGCTCGTGCGCGGCGCCTCGCGCCTGGCCGCGATCGCGGGAATACCCCCGCTCATAATAGGCCTTACGGTCGTCGCGTTCGGAACGAGCTCGCCCGAAGCCGCGGTAAGCTTTTCGGCCAGCCTCAACGGGCAGGGGGACATCGCCCTCGGAAACGTCGTCGGAAGCAATATCTTCAACGTCCTCTTCATACTGGGCATCTCGGCCATGATCGTCCCTCTTTTCGTGTCCCGGCAGCTGATAAGGCTGGACGTCCCGATAATGATAGGCTCATCCGTGCTCCTCTTTGTATTGGCGCTCGACGGGGATATAGGATCGGTGGACGGTCTGGCGTTGCTGGCCTGTATAGCGGCCTACCTCGTGTTCCTGATCAGGCAGGCGCGGAGGGAAAGGAGCCGGCCGGATGACGAATTCGAAAAGGAGTACGGCGACGGGAGGAAGAAATCCGTCGTGAAAGACATCGTATTCATCGCTGCGGGGCTCGGGCTCTTGATCCTCGGCTCGAAGTGGCTCGTCGAAGGCGCTATCTACATCGCCACCGGCCTGGGCGTGAGCGAGCTCGTAATCGGGCTCACGGTGATCGCCGCGGGCACGTCCCTGCCGGAGGTTGCGACTTCGGTGATCGCGAGCATACGCGGAGAGCGCGACATAGCCGTCGGGAACGTCGTCGGAAGCAATATTTTCAACATCCTCTTCATACTCGGATTCTCGGGCGTCCTGGCCCCAGGCGGTATACCCATTCCGGAATCGGTGCTGGGATTCGACATGCCCGTCATGCTGGCGGTAAGTGTCGCATGCCTGCCGATTTTCTTTACAGGGAACCTGATCGCGAGATGGGAGGGAGCGGTCTTTTTTCTCTACTACATCGCCTATGTGGTTTATCTTATTCTGGATGCGAGCAGTCACCATCTCCAGGGCGGTTTCGGCCACGCGATGCTGTGGTACGTCATGCCGATTACCGCGCTTACGCTCCTGATATTCGTCGCGCGTGCATTTCACCTGGACCGGAAGGCCGGGGCCTGAGCAAAAGCCCTAGAGCGCGATTTCCGCGAACACCTCTGCGTATTCCACCACCGTAAGGCCGCCCCTTTCGTTAAAAACGGCGCGGTAGCGGTTAAGGCCCGTCATCCCGTCCGTGTAATTTTTGTATTCGATCTGGCTCTCGTGCGCATCGATGGCGGCCCGCTTTACGTGCATCTGGAGGGATATGTCCTCGAACCTGTCGTAGGAAGGCAGCGGCGTCCATACCTCGTAGCACCAGATCCCGGGCACATCGGAAAGGCCCCTGTCCATTCCCCGGAGAGCTTCGAGGGCCGCGGAGGACACGGCCCTGTGGG
>JADLGH010000005.1 GCA_020849425.1 Candidatus Dadabacteria bacterium | reverse complement strand
ATGAGCGTTAAAAATCCGATGTGGGGCTGTGGGCCGGTGGAGGATTTAGCGAAGGAACGATGATTTTTAGCAGAATTTTTCCCGGCCCGTGATTTTTGCTACTTTTCATCTAGGAAAAGTAGAAAACCCCTGCACCACCCTTACCAGGCAGCTCAGAACTTCCCCTCCAGCCACTGGAGACTCCCTGCAGTAAACAATCGAAGCGGTAGCGCATGACTATTACCACCAGCCGCGCTTCAGGTGGTTATAGCCTCAGAACTTGCTACGCCGATTAATGCTTTTAAAAGCAAGATCCCGAACTAAGCTCCGGCCTCGCCAACCAACGTGCAACTACACCTGTTTATCCGCCCGTCGGGCATTGTCCCCGCATACGCGTTTGTGATAAAATTTTCCGTTGTATCTACAGCCCCGGCGTTCGAACGGATCGGGGCTATGCGGGGCGGGCAAGAGCATGAGCACGGCAACATACACACGTGAGCTCGACGAGGAGCGGGTCCTGAGGACGCTCATCGAGTCCACGTCGTCCGTCACCGGGACGCGGTTCTTGTACGCCATCGTCGAGAACCTCTCGAAGGCCCTCGGCACCGAGGGGGCCTGGCTCACCGTGCTCAACAAGGAAAAACGCACGCTGAAGGCGCTCGCCTTCCTGATGAAGGGCGAGTGGTTCGAGGACTACGAGTACGACTTCACCGGCACCATCTGCGAAGAGGTCGTCATGGCCGACAAGCTCGTCCACTACCCCGACAACATAATGGACATCTACCCCCACAGCGACACGCTGAGGTCGTTCAAGGCGGTGAGCTTCATGGGCGCGCCGCTCAAGGACGTGGACGGGACGACGCTCGGCTATCTTTCCGTGCTCGACACTCGGCCCATCCCCGCCGACGACCGCCTGAGCGGCGTCTTCAACATATTCGCCGAAAGGGCGGTCGCCGAGCTCAGAAGGCTCCGCGCCGAGCAAAGGCTCCGCGAGCGCGAGGAGAAGCTGTCGAGCCTCCTCGATTCCGCCATGGATTCGATCATCGAGATCGACTCCGCCCTCCGCGTGAACCTCGTCAACTCGGCCGCCGAAAAGCTCTTCGGCTTCGGCGCGGGCGCACTCGAAGGCAACGACTTCGCCCGCTTCCTGGCGAAAGAAAGCAGGGACAGGCTCTCCCGGCTCATTAAAGAGCTCGAAACTCTCCCCGACGGCAGGAAAAAGCTCTGGATACACGGCGGGCTCAGCGCCGTAACGGCCGACGGCTCGCCGTTCGAGGCCGAGGCGACGCTCTCCGCGTACGAGATCGACAGAAAAATCTTCTACACCCTCAT
Source organism: Candidatus Dadabacteria bacterium (assembly GCA_020849425.1). Classification (GTDB taxonomy): domain Bacteria; phylum Desulfobacterota_D; class UBA1144; order Nemesobacterales; family UBA2774; genus JADLGH01. The sequence goes on along the minus strand of JADLGH010000005.1, from coordinate 3,049 downwards.
ACTGAGAAGCGTAAGCGAAAGGCTCGAAGCCCGGCGTCAGATAAGCTCGCTCATGGACGCCGCGAAGTATCTCGAAGAGGAGATCGTGGAGCTCGGCAACTACGACGAGATCATAGGCCGGAGCCCCGCGATGGCCGAAGTGCTGGAGGACGTCCGCAAGGTTGCCGGGACGGACGCGACGGTCCTCATACTGGGCGAAACGGGCACGGGGAAAGAGGTCATCGCCCGCGCGATTCACAGGGCGAGCACCAGGAGCGGACGGCCGATGATAAAGGTCAACTGTGCGGCCATTCCCGGGAGCCTCATCGAGAGCGAGTTCTTCGGGCACGAGGCGGGCGCGTTCACGGGCGCGACGAAGAAGCGCGTAGGCAGGTTCGCCGCCGCCGACGGCGGGACCATATTCCTCGACGAGATAGGCGAGCTCCCGCTGGGCCTCCAGTCCAAGCTCCTCCGCGCGCTCCAGGAGGGCGAGTTCGAGCCCGTCGGCAGCTCGCGCACGGTGAGGGTGGACGTCCGCGTCCTCGCCGCGACAAACCGCGACCTCCGGCGCTCGGTCGAGAAGGGCGAATTCCGCGAAGACCTCTACTACAGGCTGAACGTTTTCCCGATCGGCATCCCTCCGCTCCGTGAAAGGAGGGACGACGTCGGCCTCTTCGCGCGCTTTTTCGCCCGGAAGTTCACGAAGCGCATGGGCAGGGAGATAAACCCCCTCACAGACGACTGCATCGAAAAGCTCCTCTCCTACCATTGGCCCGGCAACGTAAGGGAGCTTCAGAACGTCATCGAAAGAGCGGTCATCACCTCCCCGGGCGGGGCGCTCGACCTCGGCCGCGCGCTGCCCGAAACGGTTATCGGGCCCGGGGGGGCATCCCTTCCGCCGGCGAAAGAAGCGGCAACCGTCTACAGGCTCGACGAGCTCGCGGAGCTCGAGCGGAGCAATATACGGAAGGCCCTCGAAGCCGCCCGCGGGAGGATTTACGGTCAGGGCGGTGCTGCGGAGCTTTTGGGGATGAACCCCTCGACGCTCCGCTCCCGCATGAAGACGCTCGGCATAAAGAAGCCCTGAGCCGCCGCGGGTGTCCCGGCGGGCCGGCAACATGTTCACCGCACCGCTTAATTTCGCGGTCCGGGACCGCTAAAATTCCCGGCGGCGCGATATTTCGCGGTGGATGCGGCGCTCGCCAGTGCATCAAACCCCTGGAATCGTTATATATTTTCAATGCAGTCTGTTCTGGCACGATTTATGTAATAATTCCCCCGGAATTCAAAAAATCACGAGGAGGTTACTTGTATGTCAATCGATCAATCAAAACTGGACGAGCTTCTGGGAAGGGCGGTCGTGGATTTCGGGGCCGCTTTTCACGCCGGGCTCGTCGTCATAGGAGACAAGCTCGGGCTCTACAAGGCCCTCGCCGATAACGGGCCGATGACTTCCACCGAGCTTGCCGAAAAGACGGGCACGGCGGAGAGGTACGTGAGGGAGTGGCTCTCCTGCCAGGCCGCGGGAGGGTACGTGACGTACGACCCCTCGTCGGGGAGATTCAGCCTCTCGCCCGAGCAGGCATTCGCGCTCGCCGACGAGACGAGCCCGGCTTTCCTTCCCGGCGCATTCCAGGTGGCGGCGTCTGCCATGCGCTCCTACCCCGAGATAGAAAAGCGGTTTCGCTCGGGCGGCGGTTTCGGCTGGCACCAGCACGACCACGGCCTTTTCGAAGGGACGGAAAGGTTCTTTCGGCCGAACTACATGGCCAATCTCACTTCGAACTGGCTGCCCACCCTCAGCGGCGTCGTCGAAAAGCTCGAAGGAGGGGCGCTCGTGGCGGACGTCGGATGCGGGCATGGGGCTTCGACTATCCTCATGGCGAAGACATGGCCGAGCTCGACCTTTATCGGGTACGACTACCACGCGCCTTCCATAGAGAAGGCCCTGCAGGCGGCGAAAAAGGCGGGAGTATCCGGCAACACGAGCTTCGAGGTAGCGGCTTCGAAGAGCTATCCGGGGATGGATTACGACCTCGTCACGTTCTTCGACTGCCTCCACGACATGGGCGATCCGGTCGGCGCGTCGGCCCACGTGCGGAAGTCCCTCGCGCCCGACGGAACGTGGATGATCGTCGAGCCCTATGCGAACGACAAATTTGAGGATAATATTAACCCTGTCGGAAGGGCTTACTACGGCGCGTCCACGCTGATATGCACCCCGGCGTCGCTCGACCAGGAGGTTGGGCTCGCACTCGGGGCGCAGGCGGGCGAGGCCAGGATCAAAGACGTCGTCACGAAGGGCGGCTTCACGAGATTCAGGCGTGCGTCCGAAACACCGTTCAACCTCGTCTTCGAAGCAAGGCCCTGACACTGCATCCGGAATTTAGATTTGGGGTATTGAATCAGGGGCCCGGCCTGTCGTTACGAACCTTCCTCCGGCCGGGCCCTTTTTTTGTGCGCGCCTCACGGTATTATGACGTAGCTGCAGCGAAAAACCGCGAGACTCCCTAATCTGTCATTCCCGAATGTATATACCTGCCGCGGCGCTTGTCGGGGCGTAGCCATGCGAAGCCCGAAAGGCCTTGGCCGAAGCCGGAAGCGGCGCAGCAATACCCCTCCGGGCCGGCGGGCCACGCCCGCTGGAATTCGAAGTGGCAGCGCATTGCTACTGGCACCTACCGCGCTCCCTGAGCTTGAATCTCATAACGTGCTACGTCGAAAGGCACACGTACGTGTGTGCTACTTTGGTCAGGCAAAAGTAGAAGTAGTTAGTTTTTGTACTTTTCTTTCTATTTGAAAAACTGGATTCCCGATAAATACATTCGGGAATGACAGGTCAGGAGCTTGCCCAAACTATAATATTGCAAGCCGCATGCGGCGCAGCAATACATTCCCGGGCCGTCAAAATTCGCGCACGCCTCGCGTGCCGGAATTCGACGTAGCTGACTTGGAAATTCATAGCACCGCTCGGTCGTCCGTTCTATTTAATCACCGTCCGTGCCCCGCCGAAGACATCGAGTGGATGAGCGTTAAAAATCCGATGTGGGGCTGTGGGCCGGTGGAGGAT
>JADLGH010000004.1 GCA_020849425.1 Candidatus Dadabacteria bacterium | reverse complement strand
TTTTCAGATTAAGCCGGGCGAATCCTCCCCGCCCTCAGTCCTTCTTCGCAGGCTCGAGCCCTTCCGTGCCCTCGAAGAAATCCTTGTTCTTGGCGGTGTACTCGCTCCACTTTTCGGGTATTTCGTCCTCGTGAAAAATCGCGTCCACCGGGCACGGGTCCACACACGCGCCGCAGTCTATACATTCCTCCGGATGTATGAAAAGCTGGTCGTCGCCTTCATATATACAATCAACCGGGCACGCCTCTACACAGGCCTTGTCCTTGACGTTTATGCACGGTTCCGCAATAACATATGCCATTTCTACAATACCTCCGGAAGTTGTCTAAAGTTTAATATACTTAATGCCTGAAGAGCGTTCAAGGAACGGGCTCCCGCCGGGCCCCGGATCGCCCGGGCTCGGCTCTTTTACATTTGTCATCTCGAACAACGATTTCGAGCGAGCGAGGAATCGGACACCCTTAACCGATTGCAAGAAAGCATATCCGGTACTGCTCGAAAATACCTCAAATTTAAACAGTGAGAGATCTATTTTCGAGCCCGTTATCCTGAACCATGTCCCGGACTTGATCCGGGATATATTCAGGATCTCGTATTATCTTCGCCTTTTCAGGGAGAATACACCCTTCGCGCGTATATTTATTATTTAATCCGTCAGGGATTTTGTCCGGGCTCGGGTGCGTTTCCAGTCCCGGACGATGCACCGCCGTCACCGGCCGGCGCCTCACCCGAAGGAGCGCTTTCGGCCCCTGGATCCGCGGGCGCGTCCAGCGTGCCGCCCTCGGGGGCCGCGCCTTCCGTGGCAGCCCCGCCCTCGGTGCTCATTCCACCGTCGCCGTTATCCACGGGCGCCGTTTCCGTAACAGGCGCCGGTATGTCGGATATGACCGACTTGTTCCCGCCGCCCATGGCGAAATACCCGAGCGAGAGCGACGTCAGGAAAAACAGCACCGCGAGCCCCCTCGTCACCTTTGCCAAAAACGGCACCGCGCCGCTCGAACCGAATATGGATTCGCTGGTCCCTCCGCCGAATATCGAGCCGAGGTCGCCGCTCTTTCCCGGCTGGAGCAAAACCACCAGTATGAGCAGAATGCTCACTATTATATGCAACACCTTAACAGCCAATATTACTATTTCCACTTTCTATTCTCCCGCTTTCAGCACTATGCTCGTCATTGCGTCCGCCCGGAGACTCGCCCCTCCGACGAGCGCCCCGTCTATGTCTGGCTCGGCCAGGAGCTCCGTTATATTGTCCTCGGTTACGCTTCCGCCGTATACGATCCTTATGCGGTCCGCAACGCCGCCCAATATTTTACCCGCTATTTCACGAATTGTAGCATGGACGAATTCGGCCTCTTCCGGGGTGGCGTTATGGCCCGTCCCGATGGCCCAAATGGGCTCGTACGCTATCACGAGCCGCGAAGGGTCCCTGATTTCGAGCCCCGAAAGCGCGCTCTCGACCTGCCCGTCGACGACGGTCACGGTCTCCCCGCCTTCCTTCTCCTCGAGCGTCTCACCGACGCATACTATGACCCTGAGCCCCTCGGCCAGTGCGGCGTCTATCTTCTTCCGCACCATCGCGTCCGTCTCGTGGAGTACGTTTCTCCGCTCCGAGTGGCCGATTATCACCCACTCGCACCCGGCGTCCACGAGCATTGCCGGGGAAATTTCGCCCGTGTAGGGCCCCCTCTCCTCCCAAAAGACATCCTGCGCGCCCAGCCGAATCCCCGTGCCTTCTATCGCCTCAGCCACTATGCGAAGCGCCGTAAACGGCGGCGCGAGCACGACGTCCACCTCGTCCGTAACGCTCGCAACTCCGCCCGCGACCCCTCTCGCGAGCTGCCCCGCCTCCTTCCCCAGCATGTTCATCTTCCAGTTGCCTGCAACAAACTTTTTTCTCATTTAATCCTTTCTTCGAGCGCGGCGATCGCCGGCAAAGTGCCGTCGATGATGTATTCCACCGCCGCTTCGCCGCTCCGGGACACGTAACCGACCCGCCCCCCGACGGCGGTATCGTGGACGATCCGGGCCGTATCCCCGCCTACAACCGCCCCCCACGCGTCCGACTCCGCAATCGCCTCGGCCACGGCCTTCGAACCCTCGAAGAACCCCGGCTCCTCGCAAATGCCGAGCGGCCCGTTCCAGAAAACCGTCCTCGCTCCCGATATATTATTAGCGAACCGGGCCCTCGTTTCGGGCCCTATATCGACCGTCGTCGAATTTGTCGGGATATTATTGTCCGAAATTATATAGGAAGGAGAATCATTCTTCAAATCCCCGCGGACGGTTACGAGGTCCACGGGCACTATGAACCTTATGCCCCTCGTGGCCGACGACGAGATGAGCTTTTTCGCGTTGAAGATCATCGACTGGTCGACTTCCGACCTCCCCGTCTCCTTGCCGAGGGTCTTCAAAAAGAGATTACCTACCGCCCCCCCGAGCAGGAACGAATCCACGCTGTCCATGAGCTTTTCCATGAGCGCGAGCCTTAAGGGCGTGCACCTCCCGCCGATGACGGCGGTGAAGGGCCGCTCCGGGTTCGCGAGCTTTCCGAGGTTCTCCGTCTCGTTCTTGAACGAAAGGCCGACGCACACCGTATTGAAGAATCCGGTAATGGCGGAGAGCGAGGCGCGCTTTTGGTTCGACACCGTAAACGCCTCGTTCACGTAGATGTCCGCGATCTCGGCGAGCCTCTTTGCGTAATCGATATTGTCTTCCAGCTCCCTCTTGTGGAAATCGAGGTTTTCCAGCAGCATGACGCTCCCCGCCGGCATATCGACGGACACCTTCTTCACGACGTCGCCGACGGAATCCTCGGGGAAATATATCTCGCAACCGAGGGCGTGCGACAGCTCGGTTCCGACGGCTTCGAGCGAATATCTCTTCACGACCTTTCCCCCCGGCTTCCCCCTATGCGCGGCGAGGATCACCTTCGCCTTCTGCTGGAGGGCGTATCTCACGGTCGGCAGAATGCGCTCTATCTTCCACACCTCTCCGACCGCGCCGGATTTATCGACGGGCACATCCAGGTCCACCCTTATAAAAACCTTCTTTTCCTTTATGTCTATTTCTGCAATGGACGGTATCTTCATACGGTTATTTCGCGTTCCCTTCCATGTAAGCGGCGAGCCTCCTGAGGCCCTCGTCTATTTTATCGGGGGCCGCGGCGTAGGAGAACCTGAGATATCCCTCTCCCCCCTCGCCGAAATCCGCTCCCGGGGTTATTGCCACGTGGGCCTTTTCGAGTATGTCGAAGGCGAGCGCAAGCGAATCGCTGGACAGCCGGGACACGTTCGCGAATACATAAAACGCCCCCGTGGGCTCGACCCCGGGCGTGAGCCCGAGCCGCTTGAGCCCCTCGATCATCCTCTTCCTCCTCTCGCCGAACTCCTTCACCATCCTCCCGGCGTCGCCCTTCCCCTTTCCGAGGGCGGCCACGCCCGCGCGCTGCGATATCGGGCTCGGCGATATGAAGAGGTTCTGCTGTAGCTTCTGCACGGGCCTGACGAGCGCTTCGGGGACGATGACGTACCCGAGCCGCCAGCCGGTCATGGCGTAGAGCTTCGAAAAGCCGTTCACGGTTATTGCGTCGCCCGAAAATTCGAGCATCGTACGCGCCTTCCCCGAATACACGAGCCCGTGATATATCTCGTCCGATATGACGGGCACGCCGAGCCCGGCTATCCCGCTGAGCACGTCAGGGTCGATCACTACGCCCGTCGGGTTCGCCGGCGAATTTATGAGAATCGCCTTCGTCCGGGGCGTAATGGCCTTTTCTATTCGCGAGACGTCCGGCTGAAACCCTTCTTCTTCGTAT
>JADLGH010000003.1 GCA_020849425.1 Candidatus Dadabacteria bacterium | reverse complement strand
TCTCGATGGTTCCCGAGACGTCCTCACCGGGGACGTCCTCGAACCCGGCAGCGAGGCAGTAGAGCTCGTTTACGGGCGAATCCGGATCGGGGGGACACGTGAATTCTCCCCCGAGGTCGGACGCCAGAAGCTCGAACACGCGCGGCCACGTAGCGAGGCCGGGGTCGATAACGGCCGGGTCCTCGGGAAGGCACCTGAGCGCGACGAGGTCCATCTGCCTCTGGGCCTCGCCGACGGGGATGCCGAAGAAGTCGGCCGTCTTGAAAAGCGAAAGGGGAGGCTCGAAATAAGAGGCCACGCTCACGAACACCCTGAGCGCGCCGGGCCTTCCGAGCGTATCGGTCGTCACGTCCGCCGGAAGGAATATCAATCTCAGAAAATCGTTAGTCTGATTCGCGTCGCGTGAGCGCTCGACGACCGACGCTACGGGCTCGCCGCGATTCCTCCCGCCACTGCCTTCATCGCACGACGCCGTGAGCAGTAGAAGGAATGCGAGCGGTAAGGCTAAAACTACACGCGCGGCGTCTCTCATCCCTCTAATCCGTATTGTGATTCTTTCGTCCAACGGTTCCATGCTCCGCCTCCTGTCCTGCCGCCTTTCCGGCGGAGGATAAGGAATTATAAATCTCCTTTCCCCGTTTTGCAGCCGGGCGTGCTGCGTTCCGTCGTTATTACATGTTCATTTTAAATAAGTTTTCTGTTAAGATAGAAATTGCTATTTTACCAATAGGGGAGGTGGTTATGAAAAAAGTATTTTCTCTCGTCGTGCTTGTCGTCGCCGTAAGTTTCCTGAGTGCAGGCGGATGCGGCGGAGGGGGAGGGGGTCAAAACTGCGATTTTAACCTCGATAGAGTACTAAACGGGCCCGATTTCGATACGGCACATTCAGAGTGGATCTGCGATACGATGGTTGAGTTCGCATTGTACGTGGATGGTACAGGCATCGAGCCTTTTGATATCGGGTTCTTCACGTACCAGCGCTCGGGCTGCCGCAGCCTCGAATTTCAGGCGGATGAAGGAGGCACAGGAAGCATTATAAATCTGGATGGTTCACGGGATTCGGATTTTCTCTCGTTCGATCTCGTTTCGGAAGATTTTGGGAGTTTTTCCGTTAACTGTACTTTAAATGTATTCGTCGAGTAGCGGTTATTAAAATCGTATGTAGAGCAAACAGGTATGGGTGGATTGGAAGATCATGCGCGGTGCTTAAATAGCCCGCGCCGGGGCCATGAATGCCTTATTGCCCGACTCACTCGTGCGGGAAGTTGTATGCCAGTCTCAATTCCCGGAGCATCGCCGTCTTTTTCACCTGGTGTGACTGCATGCGTTTCAATATGTCGTCTAGCGTTTCCAGGGCGTCCAGGATGTGAGCGCCCTTGTTGAGCATGACGCACTCCGCCCTGTGCCCCATGGCGGCGTCGGTTATCTCGGCCCTCGTCGCCGAGCCCTGCCTGGCCAGGCTTTCGAGCACCTGAGTCGCCCATATCGCGGGCACGTGCGCCGCCTCGCAGAGCCAGAGTATCTCCTCCTGAACCTCGGCGAGGCGCTCGAATCCCGTCTCGACAGCGAGATCGCCGCGCGCGATCATCACGCCGCAGGACGGGCTCTTCATCGCTTCGAGAAGCATGGACGGGAGGTTCGCGAAACCGCGGTGCGTCTCGATCTTGAGCACGATCCCGGGCTCGCCTTTGCCCAGGCGTTTTATGTGGGCAAGGAGTGACTTCACGTCTTCGGCGGTATTCGCGAACGACATGGCGACTATGTCGGCGTGCTCCGAGGCGAATTCGAGGATCGAAACGTCCCCGGGCGTAATCGCCGGCAGGTCGAGCTTGCTCCCCGGAAGATTTATCCCCTTGCCGCTTCCGAGCTTTGCAGCCCGTGAGCTCGTATGGGTAATGCGAATCCTGAGCCCGCCGCCGGTTTTCTCCTCTACGACGCCCCCTATCTTCCCGTCGTCGAACCAGACTGGATCGCCCGCGTTTACGGAGCCTAGTATTTCAGGGATCGTGCAGCCGATTACTGCAGGTGACGTCACCCTCCCGTCGGCGTCACGTTCCGCGGGGGAGCCGGGCCCGGAGCTTGCCGCAAGTATGAGCGTGTCGCCCGCGCCGAGGGTTATGAAATTTTCCTGTGGGGCTATGCCCGCAGCGTTTGTCCTCCACTCGCCGAGGCCGTCTCTCTTTTTCAGGCGAAGGAGCGTTTCGGGGGTTATGTAGGCCGTCCTGACGGCATCCGCCCGGAACCCCTCTTCCGTCCACTCCGTAATCCTCATCGAGCGCCTGGAGCCACGGGCATCTACGAACCTGACCGTGCCGCCCAGGTGGATCTTCTTAAGCCATTCGCCGGATACTGTCAGGACGGCGGCGAAAGCGCCTCTGTCTTCCGTCTCCGGCGCTCCCTCGGCCCTGAGCAATATCTTGGCGGGTTTCGTTACCCTGCCGTACGCGTCCCGCACGGGGCGATATTTAAGAACGCACGGCCCGGGGCGTAGAGGCCCTGTCCGGAGCTTGGGGCCCGGGAGGTCCATTATGATCTTGCAGGTCTTTCCCGTTTCTTCCCGGGCGCGCCCCAGGTTGCCGATCATGCCGGCCCATTCCTCCGGGACGTCGTGGGCGCAGTTAATGCGCATGCAGTTCATGCCGCTCTCCAAGAGGCCGCGGACAAGTGCGTAGTCCTCCGCCGCGCCGCTCGACATCGTCACCATTATATAAACGTTACGCCTTTCGGGCGCGGGGCCGAGGAGCCTCTCGGTATGCTCTTCGAGGAGCAGTTTTGCCGATTTGAAATCGAGCGTAGCAGTATCTTCGGGGACTTCGTGAGAGCAGCCGGCCAGCCGGCGGAGCGTCTCGAGCACCGCTTCGACGGTGGCCATTACGTGGGACTCCGAACGCCCGAGCGAGGAAAGGCCGAGCCCCGCGAGCTCAGACTGGAGCTGCCGGAGGTCGTGGCGTCTCAAGGCCAGGTAGTGAAGGAGGTTCTCGGCGCTTTTCGCATATGCCGGGTCGGTGTCCCCGAGCGCCGCGCCACGGCAATCCGACGTGAAGCGGAGCATCTCTCCCCGTATATCGCCGAGCAGGCGTATAAGCCTGAGTAGCCCGTCTTTCGATTGTCCATCGCCGGCCGCGCACCCGATGCCCGTTCCCGGAGGGCCGCCCAACTTGTTCACGGATTCCATTCGTCACCTGTCTTTTTTAGGAAAGCATACAGGGGTACTATTTATTCCGTGTGAAGAACCTGAAATTATCCGGCTGTGGGGAGAAAACGGGCGGGGGTGGTGGCGACGGGTGGAATCGAACCACCGACACGGGCCTTATGAGAGCCCTGCTCTGCCTCTGAGCTACGTCGCCTGATTTTTGCGGTTGAAATGCCCTAGTTTACACGGGAAAGGTTGCCGGCCCGCCCGTCAGAAGTCTTCAAATATATCACGCGCCCGTCAAGTTTCAAGTCTCGCGAACGCTCCAGGCCGAAAGAAGCGATACAGGCGGAAATCAAATTTTTATACCTTCTCACCCTAGGGAATGAAAAGCGGCGTGTGAAGCGCGGCTCCGTAAAAATATTATATAGTTATATCAGCGGCTTGCGGTATTGTTGAGACGCCGAAAAAATACCCCTTGACACCTTAAGTAAAATACTTTATTTTTATTACTAATCTTAACCGCAAGACTTAACAATTCATCCTCCATCCTCCTTTAAAAAGGGAATGCCCGCGAGACAATCGGGGCATTCCCTTTTGTTTTATGAGCGCGCGGCTCCCCGGTTCACGATTTGCGTCCACCCCGGCGCATAATTCTTTCTTAGACGCTGAAAATATTAGTGGGTAATATATAAGTCCTGTTGGAGGTATTTTTGCCGTTCCACCGGAAATAACATTATGAAACGCAAAAATATAATAATCGCTTCGTTCGCGGTGCTCTTCCTGGTTGCAGCCGGGTGGGGGGTGATCCTCTATAAGCTCTGGGACCATAAGACCAAGGACGATTATTACGGGAACTCGCTCGAAATGGATATACCGGACTTCACCCTCACGGACCAGAACGGCGGGAAGGTCAGCCTGAGCGACTTCCGCGGCAAGCCTGTTTTTCTTTTCTTCGGCTACACGCACTGCCCCGACATCTGCCCCATCACGCTTTCAGTCCTGAACGGCGTATCTAAAGAAGTCGGCGAAGCGGACAAGGATAAATTCAAGGTCCTCTTCGTCACGATAGACCCCGAGAGGGACGATCCCGAGACGCTCAGGAATTACGTCCCCTATTTCAACGAAAGCTTCACCGGACTCACCGGCACTCCGGATGAAATAAAGGAGGTAGCCAACTCCTTCCGGGCCTTTTACATGAGGGAGGAGTCCGACTCGGAAGCCGGATATCTCATGGGGCACACTTCCGCCGTGTACCTTCTGGATAAAAGCGGGAAAGTAGTATTGAGATACCCGCAGGACAAGATGGATCCTAAATCCATAGCGGGGGATTTGGAAAAAATACTCTGACGTGAAATTACATGGAGAAGGCTAAAAAAATCGTGGTGAGGAGAACAAGATGAAGAGTTTGCTTATGGCGGTTGCGATTACGCTTTTCGCTTTTGGCTATTCGCGCGCTGAGGATACTATAACCGTTACGGACGCATGGGTAAGGCAGGTCCCCCCGGCGTCCACGATAACGGCCGCATACATGAAGATCGCCAACAACGGCAGCGAAGACGATAAGCTCGTGAGCATCTCGTCCACCGCGGCGGAAACGGCGGAAATCCACCACAGCTCCGTCGACGACAAGGGCGTTGCCAAGATGGAAAAGGCGGACGGGGTTACGGTTCCCGCCGGCGGCACGGCCGAGCTCAAGCCCGGAAGCTATCACGTCATGCTCATAGGGCTTAAGGAGCCGCTTAAGGACGGGGAGAGCGTAGAGCTGGTCCTCGACTTCGAAAACGCCGGGAAAGTAACCGTCAGCGCCCCTGTCAAGGGAATGGATAAACAGCCGCACCAGGATCACAGCCACCACCACTGAAGCATTAATATTCGGGGCCGGGGAACAGTCAGGCTTCGGCCCTCCAAACAACCTCCTCTAAAAACCTGTCCAATTTGGATAGCTGCTTGGCTGCTTCCGTGAAGTATGTGCGTCATGGAGCGTCACACGGGGCGGGCCTCTTCTCTCACTCACGTGGCAGAACTCACCCCTGCAGAAAGGGGGATAGTCCCCTGGTTTACGGATGTATCTGATTAACTTCGGCCCCGGACGGTAAGGCGTTGCCTAGCCTAGCCGGCGGGGTGTTGGACTTAATTTATTTAAGTGAAAGGAATGTGGTCGGGTTGACTCTCTTCCCGTCTTTCATCACTTCGTAGTGAAGATGGGTTCCCGTGGATCTTCCGGTGCTCCCCGCCTTGCCTATGACGTCGCCTACTTTCACCTCGTCGCCTTCCTCGACCGTAATTTTCGAAAGGTGCCCGTAAAGCGTCTCGAAGCCGTCCTTGTGGACGAGCACCACGACCTTGCCGTAGCTGCTCTGCCATCCGGCCTTCTTTACGACGCCGTCCGCCGTGGCGACTATCGGGTCCCCCTGGTTCGCGTCTATATCTATACCCGAATGAAAACCGACCCTCGAACGAAACGGGTCTTTCCTGTAGCCGAAGGCGGAGTTTATCTTGCCTTCGAGCGGGATACCGAGCGGGAGATTTTTCATCGTATCGAACAGCACATCGACGTCGCTCTTCACGTAATCGACGTAGGATAGGCTGAGCCTGTCGGTGGGTATGAATTCGCCCCCGACGGCCAGGTCTCTCTTGATGCCTTTCTTGTCGAGCATGTCCTGCATTTCGAGGAGCTTTGCCTCTATGTCCTGCATCCTGCCCCTGAGGTCGGCCTCGGTCGCCATGTTCTCCGTCAGGTTCTCGCTCAGCCTGTCTATGGTGGACGACAGGTTTTTGACCGACTTGGTTTTTGATTCCGAATCTTTGTAATAGGTGTAAGTGGAAGCGAAAGACAGGATTGAAGCGACTGTAAAAACGGCGAATACGAAAAAGATGAATTTAAGGTGGGAAATTTTTAAATTAAGCGCCTTAGGGCCCTTACTTCCCGGAGCAATCAGCATAATGGTAAGATGATCCTTATCCATGCACCTCTCCTCGAGAATATTTGGTAGACAAGACCCAAATGGGCAACCACCAGGTAAGTCCAGAGAAAAGCTATCTTACATATTCTGAATCCCGAATTCAACCCCCGGCCGAAACTTCCGAAAAAGTCCGGCGATCCCGAAAAGCCGCCTTTTTCGTTTCCCGCGAGTCTTGCGGCGAGGGGTGTTAAAAGATAATATGGTAATATCCACAGGTTCGGGGTTATACATCGCATTGCTATCCACAGCCAATACATCGGAGCTGGAAAACCCGCAGCCGGGTAGATTCAGGTGCATTCGGGCGGAATATGGCAAAGGTCATATGTATCGCAAATCAGAAGGGCGGCGTCGGTAAAACGACTACGGCCATAAACCTCGCGGCGTCCCTCGCGGCCGCCCAGAAGAAGACCATGTTCATAGATTTCGACCCCCAGGCGAACGCCACGAGCGGGGTAGGGGTGGACAAGGAAGAGGTCCGGAGGAGCATATACGACGCCCTCATCGGCGAGGCCGACATAGCCGACATCAAGATAGACATCGAGCCCGAGGCCCTGGGCGGGTTCCTCTCCGTCGTCCCCGCGACGCCCGAGCTCACGGGGGCGGAAGTCGAGCTCCTTCACCTCGAAGACCGCGAGTGGAGGCTGAAGCAGGCGATCGAAAAGGTCGCCCACGAATACGACTTTATACTGATAGACTGCCCGCCGTCGCTCAGCATACTCACGGTGAACGCGCTCACGGCGGCCGACTCGGTCCTCATCCCCGTACAGTGCGAATACTACGCGATGGAAGGGCTCGGCCAGCTCCAGAGGACGATATCGCTCATAAGGCAGAGGCTTAACCCCGGCCTCAAGGTCGAGGGGTACCTCCTGACGATGTTCGATTCACGGAACAGGATATGCCACGTCGTCGCCGACGAGCTCAGGGCGTATTTCAACGAAGAGGTTTTCGAATCCGTGATTTTCCGGAACGTAAGGCTCGCGGAATCCCCAAGTCACGGAAAACCCATTATCCTTTACGATATAAAATCCACGGGGGCCGAGAGCTACATATCGCTCGCACGGGAAGTAATAGCACGAAACGGAGGGGGAAATATTGAAGAAAGCCACACTGGGTAGAGGGCTCGACGCGCTCATCCCCAAGGAAACCGCCCCGACGGGTTTCATACTTGCATCCATACACGACGTTCGTCCGAACCTCCGCCAGCCGAGAAAGGAATTCGACGACGACGCGATCTCGGAGCTCTCCCTTTCCATAAAGGAAAAGGGGGTTCTACAGCCTCTCATCGTCAGGCGCTCGGGCCAGGGTTACGAGATCATCGCCGGCGAGCGGAGGTGGCGCGCCGCACAGAAGGCCGGCGTCAACAAGGTCCCCATAATAATAAAGGAAGCGACGGACGGCGAGGCGCTCGAGCTCGCGCTTATAGAGAACCTCCAGCGCCGGGACTTAAACCCCATAGAAGAGGCCACGGGCTACCGCCATCTCGTAGAAGATTTCGGCCTTACGCACGAGGACGTAGCCGCGCGCATAGGCAAGGACAGGTCCACCGTCACGAACCAGCTGAGGCTCCTCAGGCTCCCCGAAGAGGCGCAGAAGGCCCTGGTCGAGGGCGGGATATCAGCGGGACACGCCCGCGCGCTACTATCGCTGGAGTCGGCGTCCGACATGAAAGCGGCGCTCGACGCGGTACGAAAGCAGAAGCTCTCCGTCAGGAATACGGAAGCCCTAGTGAAGAAGATGTCGGGGGCGGCGAAGAATGCGGCGAAGTCAGGGGAAGCGCAGGAGGAAGACCCCTTTATCCGGAGCCTCGCCGACGAGTTCAAGCGCGCCCTCAGCACCAAGGTGAGAATCGTATATAATAACGGCAGGGGCAGGATCGAGATAGATTACTATTCCACGGACGAGCTCGAAAGGCTCGCCGCACTCCTCCTGGAGAATAAATAAAAGATCGAAAAGAGAGCCGGAATTCATGAAGGAATATAGAGTGAAGGTGGAAGTGAAGTTAAAGCCCGTCGTCCTCGACCCGCAGGGCAAGTCCGTCCTGTCGGCGCTCAGGAACCTCGGGTTCGGCGAGGTAGAGGACGCCCGCATAGGGAAGCTCATCGAGCTCACTATAAAGGACGGCGACTCGGGGAACGTGGAAGAGCGCGTGACCGAAATGTGCCGTAAGCTGCTGTCGAACCCCGTTATAGAGAACTTCGACGTCAAGGTAGAAGAAAAGAATGTATAGATTCGCCGTCATAGTATTCCCCGGGTCCAATTGCGACCACGACTGTTACCACGCCGTAAAGCACGTTCTCGGCGAAGGGTGCGAATTCGTGTGGCACGAGGAGGAGGACCTTTCCGGGTTCGACGCCGTTATCGTGCCCGGCGGATTTTCCTATGGGGATTATCTCCGGACGGGGGCCATTGCGAGCCTCTCGCCGGTGATGAAGGCCGTCTCCGACTTCGCCTCGAAGGGCGGGCCGGTCATAGGCATATGCAACGGGTTTCAGATACTCGTCGAGGCGGGGCTCCTTCCGGGGGCGCTCATACGGAACTCGTCGCTCAGGTTCGTGTGCAAGTGGGTGGATATAAGGGTCGAGAGGAACGATACGCCGTTTACATGCAACCTCGAAGCGGGCGACGTGCTCAGGATTCCGGTGGCCCACGGCGAGGGGAATTACTTTACGACCGAGGCCGGGCTCAAGGAGCTGAAAGACGAATCGAGGGTCGTCTTCAGGTACGTGACGCCCGGGGGCGAGGCGACCGACGAGGCGAACCCGAACGGCTCCCTAGACAACAGAGCCGGCATCTGCAACGAAGGGGGCAACATCCTCGGGCTGATGCCGCACCCCGAGCGATGCGCCGAGGAGATACTCGGCGGAGAGGACGGGAGGCTTATATTCGAGTCGCTGCTCTCGTGGCTGGGCTCGCGGCAAGGCAGGCGCGAGAGGGCCGAAATCCACGCGATGAAGGCGGACGCCTGATGACGAAGCTCGTACTCCTCGCGCTCATAATCATGCTGGCTTTCTGGCTGGGAAAGATGTCCGTATCGAAAAAGAAGGTCCCTCCCCCCGACGGGAAAAAGGAATTCAAAAGCCCCGTCATAGACATAACTCCCGAGGATAAATAGGCGCATTTTCCCGGTGTTTTCCGCCCGGGCTGTTCCGCGCCGCGGGATACGGCCGCCCGCGGAATGCATTCCCAATGTTGTAGAGGAAAAGTACGTGTGGTAACCTTCAATGTATCAAATATCAAATGTTTGTAAGGGGTAGCAGGGTACTTACGGAAGATGGAAACTCATAAAGCGGATAACCAGATAGACATTACGAAAGAGATATGTCCCATGACATACGTGAAGACGAAGCTGAAGCTCGAAACCATGACGTCGGGCCAGGTTCTTGAGGTGCTTCTCCGTGACGGGGAGCCACTCGTGAACGTCCCCAAGAGCATAAAGGCCGAGGGTCATAAGATCCTGGCCGTTAGCCAGGAGGGCAGCTTCTTCAAACTCCTCATCGAGCGTCGTTGATGAATTTTGTTCAAGCGCGAAGAGAAGCTCTCGACACCAGATTAAAGCAGGCTCAATCGGTAATCGAACTTGTCGGAAATACGCCTCTCATAAAGCTCACCCACGTCACGGCCGGACTGGGTCCGGGGGTGGAGGTTTATGCCAAGGCGGAGTGGTTCAATCCCGGGGGGTCGGTGAAGGACAGGCCGGCGCTCTGGATGGTGCTCGACGGAATAGACAGGGGCGAGCTCACGCGCGACAAGGTTCTCATGGATTCCTCGTCCGGCAACACGGCGATAGCCTACGCCATGATAGGGGCGGCGCTGGGCTATAAGGTGGAGCTCGTTATTCCGGCGAACATAAACATCGAAAGAAAAAACACCCTAAGGGCGTTCGGCTCCGAGATAATATACTCGGATCCGCTCGAAGGCTCGGACGGCGCGATAAGGCTCGCGCGAAAGCTCAAGGCCGAAGAGCCCGAAAAGTACTTCATGCCCGACCAGTACAATAACCCCATGAACCCGCAGTCGCACGCCGATTCCACGGCCGTCGAAATATGGGAGCAGACGCGCGGCCGCGTGACCCATTTTATCGCCGGGCTCGGCACGAGCGGCACGTTCATGGGCACTACCAGGAGATTGAAAGAGTTCAATCCGGAAATAAAGGGCATAGCCGTGGAACCCGCCGAGGCGCTCCACGGCCTCGAAGGCATGAAGCACATGCCCTCGTCCATCATCCCCGGCATTTACGACGCTTCCTTTCCCGACGAGCTCGTAGGGGTTCAGACCGAAGACGCCTATGACGTTATGAAGGCCCTCCTTAAGAAAGAAGGGATTTTCGTCGGGCACTCCGGCGGCGCGGTCGCCTACGCCACGCTCGAATACGCGAAGAAGCTCGAGGAAGGCGTACTCGTCACTCTTTTCCCCGACGGTGGATATAGATATCTGAGCGGAGGCATATGGTGGTAAAGATCAAGAGGTCGGCATACGACGGCATGATAAAACACGCGGAGGCGGGATTCCCGCACGAGATCTGCGGCGTTCTCCTGGGGCGCGACGGGCGCATAACGAGCTTCCGCGAATGCCGTAACCTAAACACCGAAAGGGCACACGACAGGTACGAGCTCGACCCGGTATCGTTCAAGGAAGCCGACGAGTGGGCCAGGAAAGAGGGGCTCGAAATCCTCGGCGTCTACCATTCGCACCCGGACCATCCCTCCATTGCGTCCGAGACGGACAGGGTGAACGCCTGGCCGGAGTGGGTTTACCTCATCTTCTCAATAAACGGGGGCAGGTACAACGACGCCCGGGCATGGGTACTCGAAGACTTCGACTCCAGGTTCAACGAAGCGCCGATAGAGATTTTCGAGGACTGAGGCGGAGAACGTACGTGTGTTTCTCGGCGAGGCGCCGAAGTTTCTGAAACCACCGGAAGTGCGGCTGGAGATTATAGCAATGCCTTGCTACTTCGAAAGCTGGTAGAGGCTGCGGGGTTGGCGGCCTTGCGGGGGACGTTCGGTGCCGGCTGGTAGATATGGAGAAAGTGTTCTCTACTTTTCCTTGATGAAAAGTAGCAAAAATCACGGGCCGGGAAAAATTCTGCTAAAAATCATCGTTCCTTCGCTAAATCCTCCACCGGCCCGCAGCCCCACATCGGATTTTTAACGCTCATCCACTCGATTTTCTTAACGCGAATTTTGACGGCCCGGAGGGGTATTGCCGCGCTGCTTACGCAGCTTGCAATATTGATTTTCGGCGTAGCGGGTTTGGAGACTCGAAGCACCTGAAGCGCGGCGGATGGCAATGGCAAAAGCGCTGCCACTTCGAATGCGTGCGGTTGCGAGCCGCCGGGTCGGGGACACGTAGTGTCTTTCTTTGGCTAGCTCCATAGTTGCCAGAATCACTTGAAGTGCGTCAGGCGATAACAGGGAGGCTACCACTTCAGATTCGTGCTGGATTCCCGACCCGGCTTCGCTTTCGACTTCGCTAAAGCTACGTCGGACAAGAAAGCTTCGCCGCGGCAGGTACAAGCTTGTTGTTAAAGAAAGTAAGTTGCGAGCGGTACCGGATAAACGTCTGCGAGATAAGGGAACGGCGTCCGATTCCTCGCTTGCTCGGAATTGTTGGGAATGACAGATGGGTGGAGGCGCGGCGGGCGGTAATAGCAATGCGATACCACTTCGAATTCCTGTGGGCGTGGCCCCCGGCGGCGGCTTGACAACCCCCCGGACCTCCCACATACTAAACTCGTTTTCATGTCCATCTAGCAGTCACCTGCACACATTCGGTATCGGCGGAGAATCACTCAATGAATTTGAGCGAGGTTTTTAAGAGCACTCTACTTCTGGGGCCCGAAGTTTCACTGATACTGACGGGCGTCGTCCTGATTGTGATCGACCCCTTGCTAAGGGGCGGGGCGAAAAAAAACCTGTTCTGGCTCGCCCTTATCGGCCTCGGAGTCGCCTTTGCGCTTAACCTGAAGCGCTTCGGAATAGACGAAACGGCCTTTGCAGGGGCGCTTTCGCTGGATCAGTTCGCCGCCTATTTTAACGTAATATTCCTCCTGGGCGCCTTTATCGCGGTAGTATTCTCGAAGGATTATCTCTCGAACATAAGCCACTACACGACGGAATTCTACGCCCTGATAGTCCTTTCGACGTCGGGCATGATGATCCTCGTCTCGGCGCGCGAGTTCATGTCGCTTTTCCTCGGCTTCGAGATAATGTCGATATCGGTTTACGTGCTCTCCGCCTTTCAGCGCGAGTCCGTCCGCTCGACGGAGGCAGGCATAAAGTACCTCATATTGGGCGGCTTCTCGTCGGCAATACTCCTTTACGGCATAGCGCTTCTTTACGGCGCTTCGGGCTCGATTTACTTCTCGGAAATACTTTCGAAATACGACGCCGGGAACCCGCTATTCATCGCGGGCAGCGCGCTCGTACTCGTGGGATTCATATTCAAGATAGGGGCGTTTCCGCTTCACCAGTGGGTGCCTGACGTATACGAAGGCGCGCCGATGACGGCCACTGCCTTTATGTCCGTCGGGGTGAAGGCCGCCGCTTTCGCGATACTCCTCCGCGTCATATTCGAGAGCCTCTACCAGATGCAGGTCAGCATCATGCCCGTCCTCTGGATAGTGGCGGTATTCACGATGATCGTCGGCAACATCGCCGCCATTACTCAAAAGAGCATAAAGCGCATGCTGGCGTATTCGAGCATAGCCCACGCGGGATACGTCCTAGTCGGCGTGGTCGCGGCCTACGGCGGGCGCGAGCTCGGCCTCGGGAGCGTTATCTATTACCTCTTCGCCTACACGTTCATGAACCTCGGGGCGTTCGGCGTACTCTCCTACCTGTCGCGAGACGGAAAGGACTGCGAGACGTTCGAGGATATAGCGGGGCTCTGGAGCCGAAGGCCTTTCGTCGCCGTCGCGCTCGGGGTCTTCATGTTTTCGCTCGCGGGCATACCGCCGACCATCGGCTTTTTCGCCAAGTACCGCGTGTTCCTCTCGGCGGTCGAGGCGGGTTTTTACTGGCTCGCCGTTATAGGCATAGTTAGCAGCGTGATATCGGCGTACTACTATCTCAGGGTCCTCGTCTACGCTTACATGAAGGAGGAAACCGTTTCCTTCCCGTCGTTTAAGCTTGCGTCGTCGATCGCCCTCGTGGTGCTGGCGGTGGGGACTCTCGTCCTCGGCGTATTCCCGCTCGACTCGTGGGACCTCGCTCTCAAGGCTGCCGGCTCCGTGCTGGTCGCCTTTGGCAGCGGCTGAAAATCGTTCCTAAGCATCTCTGAAAACTCGATATTTCGCAGACTTCGGGCGATCCCGGGGCGCTTTGTTTCCGACGGTTTTCGAACCCAGGCCCCTCTTTTATCTGCCCGAGAACTCGTGTAATATTTAAAATCAACAATTTTGATAACTTAACCCGAATATTGTATAATTAGCTTTAAGAATCAATGGCTAGAAAGAAAATAAATACCCGCCAGGACGCGCCGGACTTCGTGGCGCGCGAGATCGTAGCGGCGCTACTCTTCGCAATCGGACTTTTCTCGGCCCTGAGCCTCGTCTTCTACAGCGCCGAGACCGGCACCGACGTCAGGGGGGCCATGGGCGCGGTCGGGCTCTACATATCGGGTTTTCTCGGGAAGGCGTTCGGCGTATGCGCCTTCGCGTTCCCGCTGGTGCTGTTCTACACGTCCATCATCGTCTTCAGGAACAGCCTGGGGGGGAACCTCTACAGGAAAACGATCTCGGCGTTCCTGCTGCTGCTCGCGGTGATGGCGCTCCTCGGTCTTTTGTACGGGGAGGAGGCCCTTTTGGGCTTCGCGCCGGCGGGGGGATTTGCGGGATTCGCGCTTGCCGATTTGCTCCGTAACGGCGTCGCCGGGAACGTGGGCTCGTACCTGATTGTAACCCTATTCCTGATCGTGAGTTTAATAATAATATCGGGCATAGGACTGTCCGACATAATAGGCGCGGTAAGAGATGCATCCATGTACGTCGCAGGCATGACATACGCCGGAACGAGATACCTCCTGTACAAGCTCGGGGAATCGTTGTCCGAGCTCAGGGAATCCCTCGCGCGGCCGAGGCCCAGGCAGGCTTCCATGACCGTCCAGAAGAAGGCGAACGGCTCCGTACGGCTTAACGGCAAGCACAAGTCCGCCGAATCCCCCGGTTTCTTCGACGATTACGTAGGGGACGAGGACGAAGCCTACGCCGGGATCGAGGAAGTGCCCGAGATAGTGTTCGAGCACCCGAAACCCAAGGAGCTCGAAGACTTCATGCCCAAGAAAGAAGTCATACACAAGGACTACAAGCTCCCCCCGCTAGACCTTCTCGACTCCAAGGTAGATTCGGGGGTCGTCCTCGACAGGGACGCCGTGTACGAGAAGGCGAGGCTCATAGAAGAGAAGCTCCGCGATTTTTCCGTTTCGGGCAAGGTGACCGAGATACGGCCCGGCCCCGTGATAACGATGTTCGAGTACAAGCCCGCGCCGGGCATAAAGATAAACAGGATAGCGGCCCTCGAAGGCGACCTCGCCATGGGACTCTCGGCGCTCAGCATACGAATCATCGCCCCGATACCGGGGAAGGACGTCATAGGAATAGAGGTCCCGAACGCGACCCGGGAGACGGTGGTCCTGAGGGAGCTCCTGGAAGACTCCGAATTCTCGAGGCGTAAGTCCATGCTTACGCTCGCGCTCGGAAAGGACATCTCGGGCCTGCCGTTCTACATGGACCTCAGGCGCGCGCCGCACCTCATGATAGCGGGCACTACGGGCTCGGGCAAGAGCGTCCTCCTAAACGCGATAATAACCAGCATGCTCTACAAGGCGAGCCCCTACGAGCTCAAGTTCATAATGATCGACCCCAAGATGCTGGAGCTTTCGGTATACGAAGACATACCGCACCTCCTCCATCCTGTCGTGACGGAGCCGAAGAGGGCGGCCGCGGCGCTCAAGTGGGCCGTCGAGGAGATGGAAAAGAGGTACAGGATTCTTTCGGAAGAAGGCGTCCGCGACATAGAAACGCACAACCGGAACGTCGAAAGGCTCCAGACCGAGGACAAGTGGGAGAAGCTCCTCCCGTATATAGTCATCGTGCTCGACGAGCTCGCCGACCTCATGATGATAGCCCCGAGCGAGATAAAGGAGTCGATAACGCGGCTCTCGCAGAAGGCGCGCGCCGCGGGCATACACCTTATCGTCGCGACGCAGCGCCCGTCGGCGGACATCGTGGCCGGCCTTATAAAGGCAAACTTCCCGGCGAGGATATCGTTCCTGGTGTCGTCGAAGATAGATTCGAGAATAATTCTCGACGCGGGCGGGGCGGAAAGGCTCCTGGGGAAGGGCGACATGCTGTTCCTCGAGCCCGGAACGTCGAAGCTCCTCCGTATACAGGGGGCTCTTATATCCGACGGGGAGAGGGAAGCGATAACGGAGCATGTCAAATCCCAGGGGGCGCCGGTTTACAACGAGGAGATCACGTTCATCGAGGCCCGCGAGGATTCGGACGAGCTCGACGCCGAGAAGGACGAGCTTTACTTCGAGGCCCTTCGCACTATCGCCGAAACGGGGCAGGCATCGATATCCATGCTCCAGCGCAAGCTCAAAATCGGATACAACAGGGCGGCGCGTATAGTGGAGATAATGGAGAAGGAAGGCGTCGTCGGCCCGCAGGAGGTCGCCGGCAAGCCGAGAGAGGTTTTCATAGATCCAAGTCAGCTTGACGAGAGGCGCACGAATTGAAAAAAATGAAACAGATCGTATTCATACTCGCCGCGGCTTTTCTCGTTTCCGTCCCGCGTGCGGCCCTTGCGGATGGCGGGCTCGATTCCGTCGTGGACAGGGTCCAGAAAAAGTACGAGCAGATAAGCGATTTTCACGCGGACTTTTCGCAGGAAGCCGAGGTGAAGGCCCTTAACAAGGTCCAGAAGGCCGAGGGAGAGGTCTGGTTCAAAAAGCCGGGCAAGATGAGATGGAACTACCATACGCCGGCAAAGGACGAAATAGTCTCTGACGGGAATACCCTCTGGTACTACAGCCAGGAGGAAAACCAGGTCATCGAATCCCCGCTGAGCAAAGTCTCGGACACCGAAACCACATCGACGCTCCTTTCCGGGCTCGGGAAGATAAAGGAGCTCTTCGACGTCAGCTTCGCGAAGACCGAGGGGCTCGACGGAGCCGGGAGCTATTTGCTCGACCTCAAGCCGAAAACCGAGGAAGAGGGGTATAATAAGGTTACGATCGCCGTGGATAAAAACACGATGCTCGTAAATACGATGTACCTCTACGATCCGTACGGTAACCTGACGACGGTGAACCTGTCGGATATATCCGTGGACAAGGGCGTTCCGGATTCGCTCTTCGTCTTCAACGCACCCGACGGGGTAGAGGTCATAAAGCCCCCCTCCATGGGTCAGTAATGGGGGGCCGGTAACGGTGCGGGTGCAGGGGGTGGGCCATGAGGCTCCGCATTCTCGATATGTTCCTTCTGGCGGCGTTTGTACTCGCGCTTGCCATGCCCGCGGTCTCCCGCGCGTACACCGTGAACCAGGCTCAGGAAAACTTCGCTGCCGAGGTCAAGTCGCTCCCCAACGTCATACAGGCGTCGTGGCAGTCGCCGCTCGACCTGTGGGTATACGCGGACGGGGTAGACGCCGCCGAAGCCAGGTCCATCGCAGAGCAGGTGATTATCCTCGCCCGGACGAACCTCGGGCAGAGCCTCTGTGTCCACGTCCATAACGGCGACTATAACCCGCTCGCGACAAAGTGCTGGTCGTCGCTCTGATCTTCGAGCATACTCCGGATGTATAGAAGTGGAAGCGCGCAGCCGCGGCCGGACGCGCCTCGCAAGCGATTTTTATAACCAGGCTGACTATACGGGGAATTTCGGGCTCAGCGGTCTATCTCGCCCAGGACGATATCGAGGCTCCCGATGGCGGCGATAACGTCGGCGATGAGGCTCCCCTCGACCATTTTTGAAAGGGCCTGCATGTTGACGAAGGACGGCCCCCTGACCCTCATCCTGTAGGGCTTTCCCGAGCCGTCGCTGATGAGATAATATGAGAGCTCGCCCTTGGGGTTTTCGACAGCGTGCTGCACCTCGCCCGGCTCCGGCTTGAAGCCTTCGTATACCAGGACAAAATGCCTGATGAGGGATTCCATCTTTGTATAGGTGAGCTTCTTCTCCGGAAGAACCACGTCCGGAAGGTCGGCCGCGTAGGGCCCGTCGGGAAGGTTGTCGATTGCCTGCCTTATTATCCGGAGGCTCTGGTTCATTTCCTCGAACCTGCAGAGATAGCGCGCATATGCGTCGCCCTCTGTCGCGACAGGTATTTCGAAGTCGTAATTCTCGTATCCTAGGTATGGGGTGGCCTTTCTTACGTCGTAGGGCACGCCGCTTCCCCTTAGGGTAGGGCCGGTGAGCCCGAGGTCTATCGCGTCCTCGGCATTTATATATGCGACGTCTTTGGTCCTATCGATCCATATCCTGTTCCTGGTGAGGAGCTTGTCGACCTCGTACAGCGTTTTCGGAAACACCTTGAGGAAATTCCTTACCTTCTCCTCGAAATCGTCCGGCAGGTCGAGCGGGAGACCCCCCACCCTCGGGTATGAAGTCGTGAGCCTCGCCCCGCATACGGTTTCGAGTATCTCGTATATCCTCTCCCTTTCCTTAAAGCAGTAGAGGAATGCGCTCATCGCGCCCAGGTCGAGCGCGTTGGTGCCTATGCCGACGAGGTGGGACTCTATGCGCCCGAGCTCGAACAGTATCACCTCGGCCGTCTTCGCCCTCTCGGGTATCGCGTCCTGTACGCCGAGGAGCTTCTCGACGGCGAGGACGAACCCTATGTTGTTGCATATGGAGGCCAGGTAGTCCATCCTGTCGGTGTAGGGGAGGCACTGCTGGTAGGTTATGTGCTCGCAGAGCTTTTCTATCCCCCTGTGGAGATAGCCTATGTGCGGGACGGCCTTGACTATGACCTCGCCGTCCAGGTGAAGCACGACCCTTAGCACGCCGTGCGTTGCGGGGTGCTGAGGGCCCATGTTGAGCATCATTGTTTCGGACTTGAGCCCCGTTATCGGGTCTACGACCGAATCTTCGGTTACGAATTCGACCCTTTCCATCAGTCGTCACCCTCTTCGAGCGCCCTCTGGAAAGACCTCTTCGAGGCCTCCCTGTCCCTGACGTCGAAATCCTTTCTGAGCGGGAAGGGCTCGTAATCCTCCGGCATGAGTATGCGTCTTAGGTCCGGATGGCCGCTGAACACGATGCCGAACATGTCGTAAACCTCCCTTTCGAGCCAGTCGGCCCCGCTCCACACGGGCACGACAGAGTCTATTTCGGGCGAGTCCGCGTCTTCGACCCCGGCCTTGAGCCTTATTCTCACGTTCTCGTCGTACTCCTCGCCGAACCTGTGCACGTGATAGACGACCTCGTAGCGAGGGCTCCTGACCGTCAGGTAGTCGACGGCGGTGAGGTCGGCCAGGAAGGCGAAACCGTGCGATTCCCTGAGCCGCGCGCAGATTGCCCTTATACGGTCCTTGTCCACGACTAGGGTGGTCTCCCCCCTCCATTTGAGCTTTTCGGTGACGCTTCCGGGGAATTCCTCGTTGAGTGCGGATATTAAGGAGTCGATATCGAGGCTCATAAAATCGGGGCCCCTTCGAGCTCGATCTTTTTCTGTATCTTCATTACGGCGTCGATGACGGCCTCGGGCCTCGGGGGGCACCCGCCTATGTAAACGTCCACGGGCAGGAATTCGTCGATGCCCTGTACGACCGCGTAACTGTCGAAGGGCCCGCCGCCGCACGTGCAAGACCCCATTGCAATCACCCATTTCGGCTCGGGCATCTGGTCGTATATGCGCCTGCAGACGGAGGCCATTTTGTAGGTTATGGTGCCCGATACGAGCATGAGGTCGGCCTGCCTCGGCGAGAACCTCGCGACCTCGGCCCCGAAGCGCGAAAGGTCGAACCTCGAGGCGAACACGGCCATCATCTCGATAGCGCAGCACGCCGTACCGAACGGCATCGGCCACAGGCTGTTCTTCCTTCCCCAGTTGGCGAAGGCTTCTATCTTTGTCGTAAGAAACCCCTCTCCGCCGAGAGCGGGGCTTGCGTTTACTCCCATTCGAGGGCTCCCTTCTTTACGATGTAAAAGTATCCTCCGAGAACGACGAGGAGGAAAACCAGTATTTCTATGAATGCGAGCATCCCGAGGTCCTTGTACACGACCGCCCATGCGAAGAGGAACACGGCCTCTATGTCGAACAGTATGAACAGTGCGCCCACGAGATAGTACTTGATCGAGAACCTCCCGCGCGTGTCGCCCGTAGGCGGAATCCCCGACTCGTACGGGGCCAGCTTTCTCTTCGAGCTACGCTTCGGGCCGAGCAGGGCGGACAGCCCCAGCATTGCGGCGGCGAGTACTATAGCGAGTATGAGAATTAATAAGACGGGAACGTAATCGTTAAGCACAGAATTAGCTTAAGTGGTAACGGGGAATTGTCAAGAATCCGGACGCCGTGTACGGGGGCTCCGCCGGGAGTTGTTTCTGTGTTAGAATAGAGGGCAAAAAATGGCTGGAGGATCCACGATGAGGAGACTGGTTTCATCTTTCGCGGTTGCACTCTTATTCACGGCCTCGGCGTACGCCGACGTCGTTTTCGAGATCGAGCAGAAGGAGCTTAACCCCGAGTCCACGGGGCAGATAAAGGGCAAGGTCAAGGGCAGCGACCTCAGGATGGACATGTACGAGGACGGCGGAAAGCTCGACGGATCGATGATTTACAAGGGCGCGAGCAAGGAAATGATAATGATCGACCACGACGACAAGACGTTCGTAGTCCTGGACGAGGCCACTATGTCGGCGCTCGCGGCCCAGCTCGGGCAGATGATGAGCCAGATGGAGGAGCAGTTAAAGAGCCTCCCGCCCGACCAGAGGGAGCAGATGAAGCAGATGATGGGCATGGGCGGGGGCGGCGACTACGTCGAGCCCGTCCTCAAGAAAACGGGCAAGGGGGAGGTGAACGGCGTTGCCTGCGAGAAGTACGATGTTTTGAAAGGCGCCGAAAGGGTGAGGGAATACTGCGTCACCCCCTGGAGCAGCATCGAAGGGGGGCAGGAGATGATGAACCTCATGATGCAGATGGCCGATTCCATGGACAAAATGATGAAATCGTTCTCCATTCCCGGAAGCCCCGTGGGCTCGCAGGTCGAGTTCGAGGAGAACGTCTTTTCCCAGTTAAGGGAGCTGAACGGCTTCCCCGTCGAGACCATCGACTTCGACGACGGCGAGAAGGAGTCCGTATCGACGTTCTCTTCTTCGAAAAAGACGACCGTCGATGCCTCGGAGTTCGCGCCGCCATCGGACTACACGAAGCAGAGCATGGCCCTTCAGTAAAAACCGGCCGCATTATCGTGTTGGAGGAATGAAATGTCGGATTCGTCTTCAGGCGCTTTAAGGGCTTCGGTTTTTCTCCTGCTTTTCGGGCTCGTCTGTCTTTACGCCGTGGCCGCCCTGCCGGATAACACTCCCTGCAGGCTCATGGATAAGGAGTGTTTCACCGCAAGCGGTTATCCGGCCTGCACGGACAAAAGGGCGATCCAGAAGTACTACGAGTTCGTCGAGAGCGGCAGCGACGCCCTCGCGCGGAGCATCGCCGAAGGGGAGGGCTGCATACAGCTCACGGGGAACGAGAAGGTTTACATGATGGACAAGAGCGGGGACTACGTGAAGTTCGCGTTCAGGGGACGCGAGGGGCAGTACTGGGCCAGGGGTGAGGCGATATATGCGAAGTGACGGGGCGGGAACGCCCGCCGAGTCCCTTTCGCATTCCTGCGCCGGGGGCGGCCTTTGAAGCTCCGGCTCAATAAGTACCTCTCCATGTGCGGGGTCGCGTCCCGGAGGAAGGCGGACGATCTCATAGCCTCGGGCGGGGTGAAGGTTAACGGCGTCGTCGAGAAGGAGCTCGGCCGGACGATAGACCCCGAGAGGGACAGGGTAGAGGTGGGCGGCCTCACCGTAGCCCCCGAGACGCACAGGTATCTTGTCCTCAACAAGCCGAGGCTTTACGTCACGGCGATAGGCGAGGGACAGGACGACAAGAAGACGATAGACGAGCTCATACCGGACGTTCCGGAAAGGGTCTATCCCGTGGGCAGGCTGGATTACGACGTCGAGGGGCTTCTCATTCTAACTAACGACGGGGAGCTGGCCAACAAAATCCTCCATCCTAGATATGAGCTCCTTAAGGTCTACAGGGCGGTCGTTCGGGGGGACGTCCCTGAAAGCGTAGCCCGTTCGATGATGCAGGGGACCGAGCTCGAAGACGGTCCCGCGAGGCCCGATTCCGTGAAGATTACCGAGAGGAGAAAGGGCTTTACGACCTTCGAGATAGCCTTTCACGAGGGTAGGAACCACCTCGTGAAGAGGTTCTTCGAGGCCTTCGGCCACAGGATCTGGCGCTTAAAGCGCATAGCGGTCGGCCCCGTCGAGCTGGGGGGACTCCGGCTGGGGAAGTGGAGGAACATGCGCGAGCGCGAGTTAGGGGCGCTCATGGAAGCCGCCGGCAGGAAGAAATGAGCCTCTTTTATCTTTCATCTATTATGGTACATTCTCTGAAAGTGCGGACGCGCCTGTATCCGCCGGGATTCGATATGCCCGTAGCCTGACCTATAGACGATTCGTCCACCCGAGAGGAAATCCGGAACACATGCTAATAACATTCGAAGGTATAGAAGGGAGCGGTAAGAGCACGCAGGCGGATATGCTGAGAGACGCGCTCGTGGAGAAGGGGTACAAGGTTACCCTGACCCGCGAGCCCGGATGGGGGCAGCTGGGACACCTGATACGCACGATTATTCTCGAGGACAGGGACCTCGAGCTCGACCCGCTCGCCGAGCTCTTTCTCTTCTGCGCCGACCGCGCCCAGCACGTAAAGGATTACATAGAACCCCGTCTCAGGAACGGGGAGATAGTCATCTGCGACAGGTTCTTCGACTCGACGATAGTCTATCAGGGCTACGGAAGGAAGCTCGACATGAGGTTCGTCACCAAGACCGCCAGGGCCTCGGCCGGCGATACGACGCCGGACATGACGTTCCTCCTCAATCTGCCCGTAAGGGAGGGGCTTTCGAGGCTAAGGGGAAGGGGCGGCACGACGAAGATGGACGAAGAGCCCGTAGAGTTTCACGAGCTCATAAGGCAGGGCTACCTCCTCCTTTCGCGCCGCGATCCGGACAGGATTATCAAGATAAACGCCGCCCGCGACGCCGTGTCCATACACGAGGAAATCAGGGACTCCGTCCTTCTCCGCTTAACCTCCTGACCGCTTTATGATATTTTCTTTTATCCGGGGAGGTTTGCCGGAAGCGCTCTATCCATGACGACCAACATTGCAGGGCACGAATTCCAGAGAGAGATACTGCGGCGCGCGGCCGCCGAGAACGTGGTCTCGCACGCCTATCTCTTCTCGGGGCCGGACGGCGTCGGGAAGAGGCTCGTCGCGCTCGAATTCGCCGGTGTAGTCAACTGCACTTCCGGCGGCGGGAGCCCAAGCGAATGCGGCTGCGGCTCGTGCAGGAAGGTCGAAAAGGGCATTCACCCGGACGTCGCCATGGTCGAGTTCGCGGGCGTAAGGAACATCAAGGTCGACCAGGTCAGGGACGAGATCGAGGAGAAGCTCTACTTAAAACCGTTCGAGGGGAGGTTCAAGGTCGTCATCGTAGACGAGGCCGAAAAGCTCAACAACAGCGCACAGAACGCCTTCCTCAAGACGCTCGAAGAGCCGCCGCCCGCGTCGATCATCATACTCGTCACGTCGCGGCCGGGGGCTCTCCTGCCGACGATACGGTCGCGGTGCCAGCCGCTTAACTTCGGCGCCCTCCCCGAGCGCTACATAGCGGACGTGCTCGCGGAGAAGGCGGGGCTGCCGCCGGACGAGGCCGGGCTCTACGCACGTATCTCCTCGGGTAGCCTCGGCGCCGCGCTCAGGCTGGACGCCGAGACGATGGAATGGAGGAGGGAGCTCCTCTCGGCCCTCGGCGGAATGAGCGCGGGCTCGGCCTCGGACATCGTTTCCCTTGCCGAGCAGCTTTCCGAAAGTGCTTCGGGAGACCAGGCGAGGCTCGATCTCGCGTTCAGGTTCATCTCGCTCTGGCTACGGGATATCGCATTCCTGAAAATCGGCTCGGGCGACCTAAGTAACGTCGATATGAAGGACGAGCTGGCCGCCCTGGCCGAGGGCATCGACGTCGCCTCGCTCATGGAAAGGCAGAGACAAGTGGAAAAAACTTGGTATGATATAGTCCGCGCGAACGCCAACACGAGGCTCGCGCTCGAGAACCTGTTTATAAAGCTTGCGCGAAAACAGGGTGGAGGTCCCGCTCCTTCGGGGAATCCGGACCGGCGCCACGCGAACATCGGAGACAGAGCCTAGATGGCCAAGACCTTTTACGTTACGACCCCTATATACTACGTAAACGACGTGCCCCACATCGGCCACGCCTATACGACGATCGCGGCCGACGCCATTGCCCGGTGGAAGAGGCTCAAGGGCGAGGACGTCTTTTTTCTCACGGGGACGGACGAGCACGGGCAGAAGATAGAGAGGACGGCCGAGTCGCGGGGCGAGACGCCTATACAGCTCGCCGACCGCGTCGTGAAGAGATTCGAGAACCTCACCCCGGCGCTCGACATAACGAACAGCGATTTCATACGGACGACCGAAAAGAGGCACGAAAAGGCCGTAGTCGAGATATTCGAGAGGATAGAGGCGGCCGGGGACATTTACCTCGGCGAGTACGAGGGATGGTACGACGTCCGGAACGAGGCGTACATAACCGATCTCCAGTACGAGGAGATAATGAGCCTCCCCGAGGACAAGAGGCCGCACGTCGAGAAGGTGAAGGAGGAGAGCTACTTCTTCGGGCTGTCTAAGTACGGCGGCGCGCTCCTCGATCACTACAAAAAGCACCCGGAGTTCGTCCAGCCGTCCTACCGCATGAACGAGGTCGCAAGGTTCGTCGAGGGCGGCCTCAAGGACCTCAGCATCAGCCGTACTACATTCAATTGGGGGATACCCGTCCCGGGTAATCCGAGGCACGTCATATACGTGTGGTTCGACGCACTTACGAATTACATCACGGCGGCCGGCTTCCCTGACGACCCGGAGAGGTTCGCCCGCATATGGCCCGCGGACGTGCACCTCGTCGGAAAGGACATACTCCGCTTCCACGCCGTATACTGGCCGGCGTTCCTGATGTCGGCCGGGCTCCCTCTCCCGAGGGCGGTGTTCGCCCACGGGTGGTGGACCGTCGAGGGTGAGAAGATGTCGAAGTCGGGCGGAAACGTCGTCGATCCCTACCAGGTCGCCGAGGAATTCGGCCCGGACGTGTTCAGGTATTTCCTCCTCCGTGAAATCCCCTTCGGGCAGGACGGCGATTTTTCGAAGAGCGCCATAGTATCGAGGGTGAACGGCGAGCTCGCGAACGGGCTCGGGAACCTCGTAAGCAGGACCCTCGGCATGATAGAGAGGTACAGGGGGGGGAGCGTCCCCGCCCCGGGCGAGCCGCTCCCTGCCGACGACGATATAAAGAAAGGGGCTATCGAGCTTTCGGAGCAGGTCGAAAAGGCCATGGACGAGATAGCGTTTCACAAGGCCCTTTCGGCCGTGTGGGACTACATTGCCCTCGTCAACAGATACGTCGACGACGAGGCGCCGTGGACCCTCGCCAAGGAAGGGAAGGACGAGAGGCTCGATACGGTCCTATGGACCGTGGCCCAGTCCATCGCAGTCGTCTCGATATTCGTACACCCGTTCATGCCGCGGACGTCGGGCGAGATACTTAAACGCCTCGGCCTCGGCGGGATGAAGCCGAGCCTCGAAGCCGCCCGCTCGTGGGGCATAGTCGAGCCGGGATTAAAGGTGGAAAAAGGCGCGGGCCTCTTCCCGAGGTACGGAGAGAAGGGCTAACCGCCTCCTTTGCCGGACGCTCCGACGTGTGACCTCGGCCGTAATGGCCTGCTCGATATATGCAAGAATTTGCGCAATCCTGGCAAATTTTGCCTTTGAGCCAGCCGATTTTCTCATTTCCCGGAAAATAAATCTATAATTAGAACCGGTTGCGTATATGATGGTGGTGGCATCATAATTGCCATAGTATTCAGAAGGTATAGCTATGTCCTTATTACGGAACCAGCGCGGCTTCACGTTCACCGAAATAATAATCGCCATATCCATAATGGCGCTCGGCTTCCTCGCCATGGCCCAGATGCAGTATTTGTCTCTCAGGCAAAAGCAGAGGGCCGAGCAGGGGACCGTCGCGACCAACGTTATACAGTTCATAGCCGACCGTGACATGGAGGAGGTCAAAAGGGCTCATCTCCTCAACTCCATAGCGTTCGTCGAGGCGCAGGCGGGGCGGCCGATCGAGTCTCATCTCCAGCACTGCATGTCGGGTAACCCCGACAGGATGTGCGATATGTGCCCCTGCGACCCGCTCGCGGAGGTAACCCCGGACCCGGCCGCGCCTACCATAACGTCCTGCGCAGTGGTAGACCCCTACAGCTTCGATCCCGGTAAGGTGAGCTTCTCGCGGGAGGCCCCGATCTGCACCGCCGCCGCGGACAGCGAATCCATGATAGTGGTGAAGAGGGTGGACTCGGAAACCGTTGAAGGGACGGGTGCGGAGCCGGATATTACCACCCTGACCGTTACATATGCGGTCAAGACCAAAAACCAGTTTGCGGATACCGGTTTTCAGGACCTTACCATAAGAGACACGATCGCGATACAAAACCTCGTTTTCAGCGCCCACGGGGAGGACTGGAGCCAGTTCATACCGGCCTGGAACAACGTGAACGTTCCGCACGTTCCGTGAGGAAATGAATATGACGACACCTCGAATAAAGAACGGCGATAGAGGGTTTACGATGATCGAGCTCATGATCTCGGTCTCTATCCTCGCTTTGATAATAACGGGCATGACCGTCGCCCTTAACCAGCAGCAAAAGCAGTTCAGGATGACCAAGGAGGCGGTAGACGTCGACCAGACGGCGAGGTCCGCGCTCGACTTTCTGGCGTCCGAGATCAGGAACGCCGGGGCGAGGCAGGGGAAGAGCTTCGCCATACGGTTCTTTAACGGCGGGAGCGGCGGGAACGATCCCTGCACCGAAAACACGTCCGACGCGGGCTCGGCGGATTCGCCCCCTGACTGCGTCACCATATACACGTGGGACATAACGCGCGGACAGGACGGCGGATACCTGCCTTCCGTTCCGGGATTGATACAGGTCATGCAGAACGAGCCGCTCGTTCTTCTTTTGCCGAGCGAGTGGTTTCCCGGCGGCGGAAGCACCCTTATAGGCGAGACCGAAGAGGATGCCGAGATACTACTCGGATTCCGCTCGCGTACCGCCCTTTGCAGTCCCGACGACACGGTTAACTGCAACCTCGATCCTTCGAGGTGCACGGAGTGCTCCGTGATAATGAGGGCCGAGGTGGACGGGGCCGCGAAGACGGCGACCGTAGATTCGGCCGGCGACATCCTGGTCCACAATCTGCCGGTGGAGACATTCAGCGGCATGTCGGATTTCGTAAACGGGGTTACGGTGAACGGGGTCAATTACGGATTCCTTCAGACATTCTCTTCCATGCCGTCCGAGATGACTCTCGTCGGTGAAAAAACCCTGAGCGTCGATCTCGCGAACAAGGCGCTTTTACTCGATCAGAACGGCGGCGAGGCCAGGCCCATAGCCGGGGGCCCCGACGCCCCGGGGATAGCGGATCTTCAGCTCGTCTTCAACCTTCAGGATGCGAACGGCGGCATAACGAAAATAGGCGTGCCCCGCTCCGCGCTCAACGGAGCATTCCCCGATTTTCAGGATTCGGCCCTGATCGGGAGGGAGCAGGACATTCGCTCCGTCGAGATTTATCTGGTCGTTAAATCGAAGGCCAAGCCCCGCACCATGCAGGGCGGGGAGGTAAAGCAGGTAATCCCCGCGATCGGCGACGTCCCGGAAAGGACCGTAGAATCGCCTTCCGGAGTTACCAACGAGCCCGAAGAGGGGTTCACGTACCGTCTCCTTTCGACGACGATATACATGAGAAACCACGCGAGAGAGGAATTCGGTTAAGGAGAGGCGGAATTGAGCCAGACGATAAAACCGGGGAAAAGGATTTCTTCACACGGGCGCGGCATGCCCTCCATAAAAGACGAAGGAGGGATAGCGCTCATACTGGCGCTTATAATGCTGCTCGTGATGTCCGTAATCGCCACGACGGTTTCTTTTAACTCCAATAACGATTACCAGGCCATGTCGAACTACAAACGCGGCCAGGAGGCCTTTCTCGCGGCCGAAAGGTGCATACAGCTAGGAAGGAACAGGTTCGAAGTGGTGGGTATAGAGGTGCTTTACTTCCTTTTACAGAACAAGGACACGGTGAGCCTCGGTGACGGCGGCGCGAGAGACCTTCTCGTGCTCGACGAGGATATAGGCGATTGCGGAACGGACGACAATCCGCTCTCGTGCGCGAGGTGCCGCTCGGGGCCGAGGGTGCTCGACGACGACGGCGGGCAGCTGATAGAAATCCCGCCGATTACGAAGACGATTCAAAGGCCGCTCAAGAATACGAGCATGTCCACGAGCGCCTCGGGCGGGGCCGGGCTCGTTCCCGTTACGTTCCTCGTTACCGGCAAGGACAGGATGGACAAGGACCCGGACGATGAGAATCCTTCCGTCAACACCGGGACGGAAGTCGCGGTCGGATTCGAAACGTTCATACCCGGAAACGCAAACCAGATGTATTCGCAATGACGATATGATCGACTGCCCGAAGGAGCACTGCCGCTTATGGCGAAAAGGATACGAAATATAAAACCTGCACTCATGATGCACAGGGTAAAGGCGCTCAGCCTCGTTTTGCTCCTGCTCCTGGTTACGGGGGCGCAGGGCGAGCCTGTGAGGAAGAACGAGGTGGAAGACCTCAACATCATCATATCCCAGATAGTCGGCGGCGAGCCGAACGTGCTCATCATAACGGACTATTCGGGCTCGATGCTGAGGGGCTGGGCCGGCACTCAGGCCGGAAACTGGGACGAGGATAACGACGAAGGCGTAATAGAGGATTGCGAGGATATCTATTCGACCAACAGCACCGAAGGAAGGAGGCTGGCGGCGCACTGTATCGAAAACGTGGCCGGCGTGTCGGTATGCGGGTCGCGGAACGCGGGCGGGAGCGGCATAGTCTCGAACCGTGATGAAATGCTCAACTTCGTGAGCTGTATAGAGAGCCCTCCGGGCGGCGGGGCGGCGGGGCTGTCGAGTTACCAGATGAGTGTAATTTACGATCAGCTCTGCGGAAATAACAACGGCAACCTGACGGAAACGATAAACGACTGCAGCGGAAACGAATACGCCGAGGCCGCCGCCGCCATGGACGCGCAGGCCGGGTTCACGCAGTGCGCTTCCGTGTATTGCAATGCGAGCGGCAGCGGTAACACCAGGGCGTGCGATACCTCGACTGAATACAACAACCTCAAAAGCTGTATGCGGGCGGTACAGGCCATCACCAAAAACCAAACGCAAAACTGCGCCAATTCCGGCGAGGAAAATTGCACCGGCGCGCCGCAGTTCGGGAGCAGCCGTGTGGACATGCTCCACAGCGTGCTGTTCGATTTTCTCGACGCCGACGATTCGCTCGCGGACAAGATGTGCGACGATCCCTCGATGCTCTTCAACGGGGTGAGCGGCTCGATAACCTGCCGCGACTACATGTATACGCCCTTCAGGAACGTGAGGAGGATCGCGAGGGAGGAAAGCACGGGATCGCCGCGTCTCCTGCCCATAACCGGCGGCGCGGATACGAAGCTCATAGACGAGCTTACGATCGAAGACGCCGAGGAGCTGGGCGTCAGGCTCCGCGCGCTCCAGTATTCCGGAGCCGGCAGGTGGAATTCCTGTACTTCGTCGAGCACGTTCAGGCTTTTGGACAAGCCGTTCTCGGAGCCGGGAAAGAATATAAGAGAGACGTGGGATTTTTTCAGAAAGGAGCGCGCCAGCGGAGGCACGCCGCTAGCGTGGGTTCTCGGGTTCGACGATAACAGCGGGTCGAACACGTCGGGCGGCAACACGATAGTCAACGACGCAATTTACGCCTTTAAATCCGACCTTCAGACCGACCCGGCGATAGGCTGCAGGCCGCAGTTCGTGATAGTTGTCACGGACGGCGAGGATACATGCGCGGGGCAGTCGAGCGGGCCGTCCGGAAGCGGGCAGACATCCGGCAGCCTCACCACCAACGCGAACCGGAGGAGCTCTATACAGGCCGTCAGCAACCTGAGGACGCATTACGCGAGGAATCCCCTCCGCGGGGAGCCGAAAGAGGTGCTCGTGTTCGTTATCGGGATAGGTATAAAGAACCCCGAGGCCAGGAGGACGCTGAACGCCATGGCCCTCGTCGGGGGTACGCATACCCAGGGAATCATTCAGCACACGGGGCCGGACGGCAAGGAGGTGGTGAGCTCGGTCAATATAAACAACCCGGACGTATTCCCGCAGGGGGAGAGCTTCCAGATATATAAAGACCTCGCCCAGGCCAGGTATATAGATACGAGTCCCGGTTTCGCACAGCTCCAGGGATGTAAGAACACGTCCTCCGAGAGGAGGGAGAACGGTCAGTGCTCGTTTCAGAACGTTAACATTTTCAATAATAACTTTTTCGATTCCGGGGCCCCTTTCAATTCCACGGACGAGCGGCTCGAAAATTTCGCTTTCTTCGTCGACAGCGCCGAGGAGCTCAGTAAGGCCCTTAAAGACATCGCCGGCACTATAAACGTGTACAGCACGTCGGGCGTTTCGCCGACGGCCCCGCAGTCCTCTACCGCCGTCGCGCTCAGGGACAGGATATTCATGTCCATATTGACGCCGATAACTACCAGAAGGTTCTGGCAGGGGCGCCTGGCCCTGTTCGGCTTCGTGGACGTTCCCGGAAACCCGGGCAGTAAAGAAGTTATCAGAAAGCCCCCGGCAGGGTCCGACCTGGAAAGCGAATCGGTCGTCAGGAGCCTCGCGGTCTTCGACGAGGACGGCACGCTGAACAATAACGCGAAGCAGTTTTTCTGGGAGGCGGGTAAAAGACTCACCGAACGGAACATCGTCGATTCGCCCAGGAATCTATTGACGGTGAGGTCCCCCGACCTCATTCCCGAAGACGGGGCAGCAGACCCGCCTTTCGGCGGAAGCGATTATCTCATCACGGCGAACTCGATTCTCTACAAGGGACCGCTGGTTCCGTTCGACGATCCCGACGACCCGCTGGAGCCCGGGCAGTTCGGTATCAGTGACGCGGACGTTACGGACCCCATACCCGAATACTGCGTACCGGCCGGCGGGAGCTCGACGCAGTGCCAGGGCTCTACGGCCATATTCAGCTGCTCGGACGTTACGACCGACGATTGCCGGACGTGCGTAAAGGAATGCATGAGGGACGAGATCGTAGACTTCCTCGTCGGCAATACCGAAATCCCGACTGTGTCTGACCCCATGGGCGAGCCTTCGCTCGGAGCGGCGCCGTCGCAGACGGGCGGGGCCGACCCGTTTACATCCATGGGGTATAACTGCCCCGACCCGGAGGATAAAAACAACGACGGCAGCTTCGGGGAGCTGACCACGTGCTCGGTCCGTCTCGGAGACATCTTCCATTCGAACCCGGTTGTAGTGGGCTCGCCGTCGCCGCTCTTCTTCGACGCGGGCTATCAGGCATTCGCTGTCAAGTTCAGGGACCGCTCCGCAGTGGTGTACGTAGGGGCGAACGACGGATTTGTCCACGCGTTCCACGCCGGGGAGTTCAAGGATCCGAACGCCGAGGGCGCGGGGCCGGGTGAAAAGACGAATCCATTTACGCTGAAGGTGGAGGAATACCCCTTCTTCAGCGAAGGAACGGGATACGAGCTCTTCGGCGTTACGGTGCCGACATTCCTCGCGGATTCCCTCGCCACACCGACGAGCCTTGCGAGCTCTCCCGCGGAAATGATATTCGGCTCTCCGCCTCCGCCCGATTACAGGACAGGGGACTTCAAAACATTCGTCCTCGATAACTTTACGCAAAGGTCTTTCGCGGACGGGTCGCCCGTCATCGGGGACGTGTTCATAGACGGCTCCCCGAACGGCATATCCCTGACGGAAGATTCTCCCGGGGAGTGCGAGGAATCGGTATCCACGGCCGACGGGGAGATAGACGTCTGCGGAAGGGAGTGGCATACCGTGCTGCTCGCCGGCTCTCAAAACGGCGGCGGGGCCTACATCGCGCTCGACGTTACGAACCCGGCCTGCGGCGAGGACTGCGGCGGCGCGGACTCGCTGGACGAGCATATAAAGGGCGGAGGGGATACTCTCGAATACCCGAAGCACATGTGGACCCTGTTCGACCGCGACTTCGGCAACACGTGGTCTACCCCGTCCATGGGCAGGATAAGGCTCAGGGTTACGGACGACGAGGATTCGGCTCTCGTAGACAGGTGGGTGATGTTCGTCGGAGGCGGCCTCGATCCAACGGATACGGACCCGAGCGACGGCGTCGAATTCGGTAACGCTTTCGTCGTCGTCGATATAAGCACGGGTAAGGAGATATTCAAGTTCCATCCCACGAATCCGATCCCCTCGGGCGGCTCGGCGCTTCCCAACGTGGGCGACATGGTTTGTGACGTTCCGAGCAGGGTCGCGTCGGTGGATATAAACTCGGACGGCTACACGGACCTCGCCTACTTCGGGGATACATGCGGGCGTATGTGGAGGTTCGACGTTTCGATGCCGATAGAGGTGGACGGGAGCATAGCCGAAAGCGGCCCTTCGGGGAACGTGTCGATAGTGGCCGAAGACTGGTCGGGGCAGGTAGCGTTTTGCGCGAATACGGATGCCGAGTGTTTCGATGCCGGGAACAGCCCCGCCGTACCGAGCCGGGATCTCGAACCGATTTATTTCGCGCCTACTATCGTTCTCGACGACCTCGGCAGGCGTCACGTGATATTCGCCACGGGCGACAGGAGGGACCCGAGCAGCGTTCTCAAATACGGAAAGCTTTATAACTTCATAGACGATTACATCCCCGCGTTCCTGGCGGGCGGAACGGCGGCGGGGGGACAGACCATAAAAACGGCGTCTTACCTCGTCTCGGCGGGGCAGGTGATAGAGCTGGGCGAGCAGTCCGGCGTGGACGGGCAGTTCGTCTCGTCGTCGGGCGGCAGCTTCCAGTCGGACCAGGGCGAATTCCTGGTCATATTCCCGAGTAACCTCGGGGATGAAGAGCTCGGGGAGAAGGGCTTCGGCGTGCCGGTGGTTATAAACAGGGTGCTCATATTCACGACCTATGCCCCCGAGATAGAATCGGAAGACCCCTGCAGCGGCGGAACGGGATTCGGAAGAATATTCGCACTCGATTTCATCACGGGATCCGCCGCGCTTTCACGCATACCCGGCGTTAAGGAAAGTGATATACTGAAAGGGTCGAGCGCCCAGCAGAGCGTCGCCGCCGGGGTTACCGTGGCCGAGGGAATGCCAACGCCGGCCCAGCTGACGTTCGGGGCGAGGGGCTCTGTGCTGATGTCGGTCGCGTTTACCGGCGGCCCCGTCGCGGGAGGCTCGCAGTTTATCGTGTGGGAGCTCCCGCCGCTGCCCACGCGAACGCAGACGCTTTTCTGGGAGGAGATTCTCTAGGCAGGGTACGGCATGAAGATATACGAGAGAGAGAACGGTTTCAGCATGGTCGAGATACTGGTGGTTATGTCCGTGATGGTCATAGTCCTGGCCCTTGGCTCGTCGTTCCTTTCGGGGATGTCGGTTCTCAGGCGCTCGGTCGACGAGACCACGAATAACATCTCCTCGCTCCTTCAGATAGGGAAGCTGAGGTCGGCGAGGGACGGGGTGGAGTACAGGGTGGTTTTCGCACGCTGCGGTAATGTGGACGATTCCGACGCCGATTGCCCCGTATGCGCCTCGCCGGCGAGCTACGAGGGATACCAGGCGGGGGACGACATGATTGCGGTAACGTTCGAAAGGGGCGACAGTAACCGGGGCTCGACGACATGGTGCATACAGTCCTCCCATACGCGGAAGTTCAGGCGCGACCTCGTCTTCGCCGCCTCGGATAACATGGGAGACGAAGAGAACCCCGCGAGTTTCGCCTTTCTTCCGAGCGGGATGAGAAGGGACTTTCTCGAAGATACAGAAGATGAGGTCGTAACCATAAGCCCGACAAACGGCTCGCGGATCGATAAATGCGGCGTGATAACCGTCTCCCCCTCGGGGAATATAAGCGTAAACGAGGGCAAGTGGGTGGATTCAGCATGCAATCCTGTAAGGGAGTCCTCGGCCGCGCCATCGCCCGCCCCCGCGGGGTAGGGTAGGGCCCGCTTTCGGCGGGTCCCCGATTTCCCGGCACCGCTCTACGGGAAATTTATCGCGCGCCTACTTGCTTATAACGTAGTAATAATTGATTGGGTCGTGGGGGAGCTCCATGACGTTCACGCTGCCGAATCCCGCATCCTTAAGCATCTCGCACGCAAGCTCCCTCCCCCACATGGCGCCAAGACCCTTCCCGCCCTGGGCGAGGGAAACCGTCATGCAGTGCATGCATGAGACGGTATAAAGGAAAGTCGCGAGGGGGTTCTCCGAATTCCGCTCGACGTGGCTCGATCCCTTTATATCCTGCATCAGATAGTAGCCGTCGTCCTTGAGGGCCCTGTGAATGTGCGACAGGACGCTCGCGGGGTCGGCCTGGTCGTGGACGGCGTCGAAGGTCGTAACGAGATCGAACCTCTTCACGTCGCCGAATTTCGTGACGTCCCTGGCTTCGTACGATATGTTGGTGAGCCCGTATTCCCCGGCCCTCGCGCGCCCCCTTTCGATGGCGCTCGGGAGAAGGTCGTACCCCGTGAACCTGCTGTTTGGGTAGGCCCTGGCCATTTCGGCAAGGGCGTAGCCGCTCCCGCACCCGACGTCGAGCACCTCGATGCCGCGCTCGAGCCTGTCCTTTATCCCGGGGACGAGCGGCAGTATATGGTCGAGAAGCGGGATTATGACGGTCTGCATGCTCTCTTCGGCCATGACTTCGTTGAAGCGGGGGAATTCCTCGTAGTGTACGCCGCCGCCGTGGCGGAAGCATTCGATTATCCTGTCTTCGACGGGCCCGAGGACCCCGGCCCACTGAGAGGCCACGGCGAGATTGTTGGGGGCGGCCTTTCTCGTGAGCCATGCGGCGTGCTCGGGGGGAAGGTGATACGTTCTCCTTTCCGGATCGTATTCCACGAAGCCACCCGTGACCATGGCCCCGAGCCATTCCTTCACGTAGCGCTCGTTGAGGCCCGCGTGCTCGGCTATGGCTTCGTGCCCCGAAGGCTCGAGGCCGCTCATGCTGTCGAAGAGCCCCGTCCTGTGCCCTATCGATATCATCGAAGTCAGCGCGCCGTGATTCAGAATCTCCAGCATCTTTTCACAAAACGCCTCTGATTTCGCCTCGTCTATTATTGGCTGAATGCTCATTCTCTCGTTCCTCCTTTAAGGAAATTCTGTGCAGACCGGTCTGTCTGCCATCGTATGTTATTCGACCAGCTTTTCCACTGCCTTGACGGCACGGTCTATGGGCCATGCGTCGTGATAGTTCTTGCTCGCTGTGAGCGCGACCTCGACCAGGAGGTGGTAGGCGTCCACCGTCTCGTCTACGTTTATCTTTTTATATTCAGGAGACGAATCCCTGAGGTCCCGGATGATTTCCTTCAAGATGGAGCGGAACCTGTCGTCGTGCTGCCTTATTTCCTTACGCATCGGGTGGGAGGGCTCTGTTATTTCGACGGCCATGTTGCCGAAGGCGCATCCCCTGAAATCCGTCTCGATCATGTGATCTCTCAGGCCTTTCACGAGTGACATGTATTTTTTGTAGGGGTCTTCGATGCCGTCGATCATGGCCTTTACCGCCTCTGTATCCAAACGGTCGCGCTCTCTTAAGTATTCGACGCCGAGATCTTCCTTGGATTTGAAGTGGCTGTAAAAGGTGGCCTTGGCCACGCCCGATTCGGCGATTATCCGGTTGATGCCTGTTTGATGGTAGCCATGTTTGAAAAAGAGCTCGCTTGCCGCCCGGATTATTTTTTCCCTGCTCGATAACTCCCTGGTTCTTTTCATGGCATGGACTATATGCTAGACAGACCGGTCTGTCAAGAGGGATTGTTTTTGCCGGTGAAGTCCCCTCTTAAGGCCTCTTCGGGGGGCAAAGAGCCGCGGGCTCGATATTTTCAGGGACGGGGCCGGAGCTTCACCGGGATAATAAATCCTTACACGCTCTCCGGCGGCATTCGTATCGAGCCGGGTGGCGGTTTGGCGGGGGGCCGAATTGAAAGGCCGGCGCCACGCGTCGGACTGTGATTATCGGGATATCCATGTAACATATAATTTCATCCGTAATTTAAATCGGGTAAAGATAACAGGAGAGGCAAAATGGCGCTTACCCCTTCGAGCATGATGCCGCTCGGCACCAGGGCCCCCGATTTCAGGCTGCCGTCCCCCGTGAGCGGGGGCGAGCACGGCCTCGGCGAGCTCAAGTCGGACAGGGCGACGGTGGTGATGTTTATATGCAATCACTGCCCTTACGTGAAGCACGTACAGAGGGAGCTCGTAGATCTCGCGAACGACTATATACCGAAGGGCGTTTCCTTCGTCGCCATAAACTCGAACGACGTGGAGAAATATCCCGACGATTCCCCCGGGAATATGAAGGCGGTTGCCGAGAAGCTCGGGTATCCGTTCCCGTACCTCTACGACGAGACGCAGGAGACGGCAAGGGCGTACGGCGCGGCATGCACGCCGGACTTCTTCGTTTTCGACTCCGGGCTCGGGTGCGTCTACAGGGGGCAGCTCGACGATTCGAGGCCGGGGAACGGGAGGCCCGTGACCGGCGCGGATTTGAGAAAGGCCCTCGACAGCATCCTTCGCGGCGAGACCGTGCCTCAAGAGCAGACGCCGAGCATAGGCTGTAATATCAAGTGGAAATAACTCCGACGGCTTATAACGGCGTTCGTTACGC
The DNA here is from genome assembly GCA_020849425.1 of Candidatus Dadabacteria bacterium. GTDB lineage: Bacteria > Desulfobacterota_D > UBA1144 > Nemesobacterales > UBA2774 > JADLGH01. Next base: position 12,312 of record JADLGH010000003.1, on the reverse strand, counting down.
CGCCGGAAGGGCGGGGGCTGTCGTGCGTCGGGGTCTCACGAGCGTTTGCCGGAAGCCCGGCTTCAAAATTCCTTAACAACGCTATGGTATATATTCAGGCGGTTAGTTAAAATATGAGCGGCCTCGTCCGGCCGCTGGAATTTGCTTTAAAATTAGCTGAAAAACCACTTGAACCGGGAACCTGAAATGAAAAATATCGCTAAGGAAATACTGGCCTACATCCTGTGGCCGATACTGCTCGGCGTGCCGATTTTTCTCGTATACACCGGTATCCGGATCGACCGGCCGACGCTTTATTTCAACATCGCTTATCTCGGGCTCGCGGCCACGCTGTTCGTCCTCGAAAGGCTGATGCCGTACAGGGAAGAATGGGTAAAATCGGACGGGCAGGAATTCCCGGACTTCGCGCACACGGTCCTAAACAAGGGGCTCATTCAGCTGGCGCTCTTCCTTCTCCTGATAAGCGGCATCATACATACGATGGGTGACAGTACGCCGCGCCCCTACTGGCCCTCGGGCCTGCCGCTCGCCGTGCAGGTGGTCCTCGCCATGGTTATAAGCGAGTTCGGGCTCTACTGGGCGCACAGGCTGGAGCATACGTGGTCGTTCCTCTGGCGCTTTCACTCGGTCCATCACAGCGTCGAGAAGCTCTGGTTTTTCAACACCGGGAGATTTCATTTCGTCGATACGTTCAACAGCCTCTTGTTCAGCATTCCGCTTCTTTTTCTGCTCGGCGTCCCCGGCGACGTGTTCATATACTTCAGCTCCATAACGGCGTTCATCGGGCTTCTCACGCACTGCAACATCGACCTGCACTGCGGGGTCCTCAACTACATATTCAATACGCCGAACGTGCACAGGTGGCATCACTCGAAGAAGGTCGAGGAAGGGAACAACAACTACGGGGAGAACCTGCTTCTCTTCGACATGATATTCGGGACTTTTTATTATCCGAGGGACCGCCACGTGGGGCCCCTCGGGATAAAGGAGCATATGCCGAAAGCCTTCATAGGCCAGCTCGTCGCGCCGTTCAGGTGGAACAAGACGCAGAAAAAGCAGGGCCGGTGAGCGCTTATTTCTTCCTGTTGTAGACGATTTCCATCATGCGGGCTTCCTTGCCGTCGGGCCCGGCGGCGAACATCTCGAACGTGAACTGGTCGGGACCGTTTATAGTCGTTACGGTGCGGTAGGGCTTGTCCTTTTCGTCCTCCACCGGACAGGAGAATGTCCCCTTGTCTTCGAAGGTTTTGGTCTCGGCGTTGTAAGTCCCGGTTCCGGTCATAAGCCCGGTGCCCATGTTGTCCACCCAAACGCTCACGTATTCTTCCTTGGCGTTGTCGTAGCCCATGAGCCCGAGACCCTCGAACTCCTGTCCCATGGCCATGCCCTTGGTGGTCTGCTGAATGTACCTTCCGCCGAGTATCCACTCGATTTCGCTCGTGCCGGTCGATTCCGAAGGCTCGGATTCCGGGGTCTCCCAGAATTTTACGGTGTAGTCCCAGTTGCCGACGAGCTGGTCGAGCGCCTTGTGGTTCTCGCCCGGGGTGGCGTATTCCTGCCACTTGGCCATCATCTCTTCCTTCTTCTTGGCGGCCTCCTGGTCAACTGCATTTCCGGCGTCCTCAACGGTCTTCCCTGCATCGTCCGCCGCTTCCTTGGTGCCCTGCACTGCGCTGTCTACCGCGCTATCCACGGCGTCTTTAGCGGAGTCCAGCGGGGAATCCTGCGATACGGCTGGCATGACAAAGAGCCCGAATGTGAGAACGAGCGCCAATACCGAAAACAAAAAAGATTTCCTTAAAGTTAAATCCTTCATGATATAACCCCCCTGTAAATGGTATGGTTTAAAAAATATTAACTTATTTCACGGGTCCGGAGCACTATTTTTTTAACCTTTTTCATAATGTAGGATGCAGACCGCGGGGCGAAGTTTCGCTTCGCGGGGGAAAAAGGGGCCGGGCCTTGAATAAAACGGGCGCTCGACTATTATCTTCCCGGTAGCGAGATCCGGTTTGGGGCGGATGTTTATATGCCGAGCTTTCCAAAACAACTTTCGATAATTCCGGTTCCGGGAATACCCGAGATAAAGCCCGGGGACGATCTAGTGCGAATCCTCGCCGCCGCGGCCGGCGAGGCGGGGATCTCAATAGAGGAGGGCGACATAGTGGTCTTCGCACAAAAGATTGTGTCCAAGGCCGAGGGGCGCATCGTCGATCTTAACGAGGTCGAGCCCTCGCCCTTCGCCGAATCTGTCGCCAGGACCCTCGGCAAGGACCCGCGTCTCGTCGAGGTGATATTCTCGGAGACGACGAAGGTCATAAGGATGGACCAGAGAAAGCCCGACAAGGGAAGGCTCATAGTGGAGACGAGGGGCGGGATCATATCCGCCAACGCCGGCGTCGATGCGTCGAACGTCTCGGGCGGAGACCGCGTAACCCTCCTGCCGCTGGATTCCGACGAGTCCGCGAGGAAGCTGGCCGAGGATATAAAACGTGCGTTCGGCGTCGATGCGGCCGTCATAATCACCGACACGGTGGGCAGGCCCTGGCGCGACGGGCTCGTTGACATAGCCATAGGCTGCCACGGCATGAAGGCGATGAGGGACCTCAGGGGAGGGCTCGATGCGAAGGGGATGCCTCTCATAGCGACGGTAATGGCCGACGCCGACGAGCTCGCCTCGGCGGCGGGGCTCGTGATGGAGAAAGCGTCGTCGGCGCCCGTAGTCATAATAAGGGGCTACGAGTACGAAAAGGGCGGGACAGGCGCACGGGAAATTATAAGGGACCCCGAGGAAGACCTTTTCAGGTGAGGCACTTGTCTCGGACTCCCTGAAACGAACGTGCACCTCATATGGTTTCGCAATCCGCGTGTACCCGTTTTCGCGCCGGTGATATAATTAGCTCACCGATGGAGCCTTTTTCGAGACTGGCGGGCAGCGCCCTCTCCTCAGCCGTATTCATATTCCTCGTTTCGTTCGCGCTCTATTCGCCTTCGCTCAAGCACAGCTTCGTGTGGGACGACGTCGAGGTGATAGCGAAGAGTAACGTTTCGTTCGACGCTTCCAATATCGTGGACGTCGTCGTGCCGGTCGTCGAGAAGAATAAAAAGGAGCGTTACTACAGGCCCGTCGTTTACGCGTCGATGGTGCTCGATAGCGCGCTCTGGGGCGTCTCGCCGTTCGGCTTTCACATGGGTAATTCGCTTATGAACGCTGCGGCCGCCGTGCTCTTTTATTTCGCGGCGCTTCTCGTGCTGAGGGGGCTTTGGGGGGGAGGCGGAGGGGCGGCATTTTTGTCGGCGCTCTTCTTCGCGCTCCACCCGATGCACGTGGAATCGGTGTCGTGGATTGCGGGGAGGACGGACGTCCTTTGCGCCGTCTTTTTCTTCCTCGCCTTTATCGCACACGTTCTCTCATACAGAAGTCTTCTCTTTCTTATAGTCGCCGCGCTCTCGTTCTCGCTCGCCCTCATGTCGAAGGAGGTGGCCGTCGCGTTCCCGTTCCTCGTCCTGGGGTACGACCTTATAAGCCGGAGGCTCGGCCGGAAATCGAATGTCCTCCGCTACGCCGTGTACGCCGGACTCCTTCTCCTTTACCTGTATCTAAGGGGGAGGGCCTTCGTCAATATCCCGGAAATGCGCGTAAGCGGCGCGGGCGAAGCCCCGGCAGCCGCCGGGGCTCTCGGGGTTTACCTGGAGTACATAAAGACAGTACTCGGGGCGTACGCGCTGTACATAAACAAGCTCGTATTCCCCTTCGATTTTAACGCCTTCATCGCGAGTATCCCGCCCGGCACGGTGTACGTCGCCTCGGCCGCCGTCGTCACGGCGGCGCTGGCCGTCTTGTGCGCCGTCTCCGTGATCAAAAAGGAAAACGTGAGCGCGTTTTGTATTTTCTGGGTTCTCCTGACGCTCGGGCCCTCGGCGATAATCTCGATATTCGGAATAGCCTCGACGCCCGCCGCCGAGAGATATCTCTACATTCCCTCGGCGGGATTCTGTCTACTCCTCGGATACTGGATATTCCGTGCGGCAGAGCGCCGGCGCTACGGGCGCGCGGCTGTAGCGGCCGCAGTACTCCTCGTGGCCCTCTACGCCGTTTTCGCGTACCAGAGGCAGGCCGTGTGGGCGGACGACCTTTCGCTCTGGGCCGACACGTCGATAAAATCCCCGGACCATCCGCTGCCTCATTCCAATTACGGCCTCGCCCTTTCGGCGGCCGGGGACAGCGAGGGGGCTTTGAGGGAGTACACGATAGCACTCTCCCCCGGGATGAACGACAGCGCGAGGGGGAAGGCCGTGACGGCGAACAACGTCGGGCTCGAATATCTCCGGATGGAGCGTTATCCCGAGGCCGAAAAATGGTTCCGGAGGGCGCTCGAATTCGACGGGGGCTACGGGAGGACCTACTATCACCTCGGGCTCATAAGCTACATAAAGGCGGACGTTACGGGCTCGCCGGAAAGCCTGGCGGACGCGGAAATGTATCTCAAGAAAGTCTTCGAGCACTATTACACGTTCGGGCGCGCGAATCTCGTCCTCGCCAAGGTCTATCTCAAGACCGGGGAGCGCGGGAAGGCTGTCGGCGAAGCGAAGACGGCGATAAAGAGCGGCCTCCCCCCGGCGCTACTGAAAGAGGCCGAAGATATTATCGTGATATATGATGAAGGCGGTAAGGACGAGCCACAGTAGAACGCACACAAGGAGCGGCGGGTCGCGGAGGAGAGACTCGGTCGGGTCGCCGCTTATCGAATTCTGAACCAGGTGCAGGTATCTCAGCACCCCGTAGCATGCGAACCCCAGCGTGAACAGGAAGATCTTGGAGCCGGCCTCGAGCGCGTATATCGCGTATGTCACTATGGCCGTCGTGGCGAATATCGTAATCGCCTGATCGAGAAAATCGATGCTGTATCCCGAGAGCGATTCCCTGTGCGCCGCCGGGTCGGCCGAAGCCGCGGCGAGCTCGTAGCGCCTCTTGCCCAGGGCCAGAAGGAGCGAGAGCACGAATGTCGTCAGCAAAAGCCAGTTGGATACTACCGTCCCCGACGCCATGCCCCCGGCCTCGAGCCTGAGCACGAATCCTATGGCTATGACGAAGCAGTCGGTGAGCGCGAACCTCTGGAGGTAGAGGGAATAAAGAACGCTGAGCGCCAGGTAGGCGATTATAATCAGGAGGAACCCGGTATCGAGGCTGTAGGAAATTACCGCCGCCCCGGCGAATACGGCCAGGGCGATGATCATGGCCTCCGCCGCGCCGACCTTGCCCGAGGCTATGGGCCTCAGCCTCTTCTTCGGGTGAAGCCTGTCGGCTTCGAGGTCTACCATGTCGTTTATTATGTAGCCCGCCGAAGAGGCGAGCGAAAAGGCGAGGAACGCGAAAAACATTATGAAGGCCATCCCCCAGCCAGTGAAAAGGACGCCCCCGAAAAAGGGCGGCGCGAGCACGAGCAGGTTTTTGACCCACTGGTGGGGCCGGAGGAGAAGGAATATATCCCGAAGAAGAGAGGACATTCAGCTAAGCATTCTACTATATTTTTATTCGATATAGAAAAGGCTCGGCGGGCGTAGGTATATTAGATTCATGGCCGGGAGAGATGCCGGAAGGGAATCGCCTACGTTCGTAAAAATCGCCCACCGCGGGGCGAGCGCGTACGAGCCCGAGAATACTATACGCTCCTTCGAGAGGGCGATAGGGATGAAGGCGGAGATGGTGGAGTTCGACGTGAGGCAGTCGCTCGACGGCCGCCTCGTCGTGATACACGATGCGAAGGTCGATAGAACCACCGGCGGGAAAGGCCCGGTCGCCGGGAAAACCCTCGCCGAGCTGAAGGAGCTCGACGCCGGGAAGGGCGAGAGAATCCCTACGTTCGAGGAGGCGCTCGACGCGTGCTCCGGGAGGGCGAAGCTCGTCATAGAGCTGAAGGAAAGCGGGATAGAGGAGAAGGTCATCCGCGAGATAGGCGCGCGCGGGCTCGGGGACGACGTGTTTATAGTCTCGTTCAATGCGCCCAGGCTAAGGCTCGTAAAAGCCCTCGACCCGGGGATGAGAACGGGGCTCATAATGTTCGCATCGGGGAACCCGGTCGCGCTCGCCGAGAGGTGCGGGGCCGACGCGGTCGCGCCGTTCAGGTGGTTTATAACGAAAGGGCTGGTCGAAAGGGCGAGGAGCCGCGGCCTCTATACGTTTACATGGACCGTGGACGACGAGGGGAAGGCGAGGGCACTCAGGGACATGGGCGTGACCGGAATAGTGACGAACAGACCGGACATTCTTCCGGGGGGTTGATTCCGCTCCCTTACCTGTATCCTCACCCGGGCGCGCCGGAGACTGGCCGGGACGCGCCTCATTTTGCCAGAAGAGCCGCCGACCCGATTGCGAGGAGGATGCCGGCTATCTCCCTCGGGCTCAGCTTTTCCCCCAGGAATATGAGCGCCAGTATGACCGTAAGGGCGGGGTAGACGGCCGTTAGCGGCACGGTCACGGAGAGCTTGGCGTATTTGAGCGCCGCGATGAAGAGGATTGTGCCTATTCCCCACGTGAGCCCCATGAGAAGGGCGGGTGCGTTGAATGAAAAATTGTCGAATATGACCCCTCGGTTGTAGAGCACGAACGTCGTAAACACGGTGAGCGTGCCCACGCCTTCGAAGAAGTAGACCCGGTGCGGAATGTCTTTAAACGACGCGAGCTTCCCGAGGAAGCTCCCGACCGCGAAGCACACTATCGCGAGGATTATCATGGTGTACCATCTGTCCATTTTCGTCTCCGTATTCTATCGGTCCCGGCCGTTTTTACCGGCCGGCGGTATCTCCTATTATATCCATATGCGGGGTGAAAAATAATCCCCCGGTTAACCTTGCCTTAACCTTTTCTGAACATCGCCTTAATCCCGGGGTGGTGTACTGATGATGCCACCTTTTATCCGGCTTTACCCTCCCTAACACCTTGGGTCCTTCTTGGCTGCCGGGGGCGATCGTCAGATCGCCCCCGGTCTTTTTCGGGCGCAGCGAATCAACGGCGGCGCGGAAAATATGTGTCGAAACCTTTGCGCGTATCTTAGGATCGAGGACGGGGCGGCTACGTCAGAGAAGCTGCCGCCGCTTTATGAACGGTACGTGTATCTGGTCTTTCTTGTAGTTGCCGGTGAGGGCGTAGAGGATAATGTTTATCCCGAGCCTGAAGGCGAGCTCCCTCTGGGATTCCCCCCCGGGCACGCATTCGAATTCCCACTTACCGAACTCGTCTTCGGCCCACGCGCCGCCGAGGTCGTTCCGGCAATAGATGACCGCCGTACGGTCCTCGCCGCTGAACGTCACGCCTTCGAGGTAGGGGCTGATTATCTTCCTCCCGCCGGCGGAGTAGAGGAGGTAGAACGACTTGAATACGACGCTCTCCCGCGAAAGGCGCTGAAGGGGCGTCTCGGGGATCGTAAGGGAGAGCTCCTCTCTTATCTGTGCGTCGAAGGGGGAGCTCTCGGAGCCGGTGGCGTCGTCCACGAGGAGCGTGCCGCCGAGCTTTAAAAACTTCCTGAGCCTTCTCCTGTCCTCGTCGGCGAAAGGAGTAAAGGCCTCGTCGCCCGCGAGGTAGAGCATCGGGTAGTTGAAAAGGTCGGGGTCCGAGAGCGAGACGACTTTTCTGTCGTAGGATGCTACAACGCTGGTCCTGAGCTCGAGCGCGCTCATGAGCCGCTTGTAGTCCCTCGGGCGCGGATCCCAGTCGCCGCCCGCGTACGAAACCTGGGCGAAGTGAAATTTGGAGCCTTCGTAGAATCCCAGAAGCGGGAGGGAGAGGACGCCGGCGCTTCCCGCAAGCAGTGTTTTAAAGAAATTCCTTCTCGTAATCACCTGAATTTAAGTATTGCGGGCAAGCCGAGTGCATGTCAAGTATTCGAACCGCACAGCCGGTCGATTACACGCTTATAAAAGCGCAAAGATTTACTGTCCGGTAACGTAACTCGAAGAGAAATACCCGAAATGAAGAGCCGCGAACGGCCGGGAAAGTATTCTACTGACCCGAAACCTTAACGACCTTTGTTGCCTGGGGGCCCTTCGGCCCTTCGGTAATATCGAACTCTACGGTTTCGCCTTCGGTCAGACTCTTGTATCCTTCACCTTCGATGACGCTGTAGTGAACGAATATGTCTTTTCCGACTTCGTCCGACTGAATAAATCCGTAACCCTTAGAGCTGTTGAACCACTTAACTTTTCCCTGCATAAAACTTTTATCCTCCTGGATAATGCTTCAAAAGCTTACTATGGCACGTTTTTTTTTATTTGTCAATGGGGTATTGAAATCCCGGAATTTGCCAGTAAGGGGGCCCTGCGTTAGCTTTATCTCACTATGACGAAAGGCAGCGATAACGACGCCGGGCTCGAAAAATACAGGCGGGAATTTCCCGTTACCGACTCTTATGTATACCTGGACAATGCCGGGGTAGCCCCGGTGCCTCTCAGGGTGGGAACGGCGGTCGCCGAATTCCTGAAAGAGGCGTCTTCCCTCGGATTTGCCGGATACGCGAAGTGGATGGAGAGCGTCGAGAGGGTAAGGGGGCTTTCAGCCCGTCTCACAGGGGCGGAAAGAGACGAGATAGCCTTCGTCAAGAACACCTCGCACGGCATATCGATCGTTGCGGGAGGGCTCGACTGGAAGGACGGGGATAATGTCATCATATTCGAGAAGGATTTTCCGACGAATATATACCCCTGGCTCGCCCTCGAAAGGAAGGGGGTTTCGGTGAGGTACATACCGCTCGGGGGAGACGGGAGGATTTCGATAAAAAATATAGAAAGGCTTGCCGATTCGCGGACGAGGCTCATATCAATGAGTACCGTCCAGTCGCTTAACGGTTTTATGATGGACTCCGGGGAGCTGGGGGATCTCTGCAGCCGGAGGGGCATACTTTTATTCCTCGACGCCATCCAGAGCCTTGGCGCGGCGCCGATGGAGGTGGACAAATACGGGGCCGATTTCCTCTCGGCGGACGGGCACAAGTGGATGCTCGCGCCCGAGGGAACGGGGATTTTTTACTGCAGGAAGGGGCGGGCGAGGGAGCTTTATCCGAACCTCGTCGGATGGAAGAGCGTCGTTCACGAGGCCGAGTTCGAGAGGGTGGAGCTCGCGCTCAAGGAAGACGCACTCAGGTTCGAGGAGGGGTCCTATAACGTCATGGGGATAATAGCGCTCGGGGCTGCGCTCGACCTGTTATTCGAAGCGGGCATAGAGCGCGTGCATTCGCGCATACTCGACCTCGGGGATCTCGTGATCGGCGAGGCGGACAGGCGGGGATTCGAGGTAAGGACCCCGCGCGAGAGGGGGATGAGGGGCGGTATAGTTTCCTTTGCCGGGCCGTTCGATCCGAAGAGGGTGAAGGCGGGCCTTATGAGCCGCCGCATCGTTGTAAACGAGAGGGGAGGGGCCCTCAGGATGGCCCCCCATTTCTACAATACCGAAGACGAAATCCTCCGGGCCTTCGAGGAGATAGACTCGCTCGCCGGCCGCTCGTAATCCGGCCGCCGCGAGTCTCTGCCGCTTGCCCGAATGATCAGCCGAAGAATCTTATTCCCGTGAGTCCGACGACCGTACCTATAAGAAAGCCGTAGACGACGTGCCCCGCGAAGTGCGCGACCGCCACCTCCATGCCGGCTTTCCGGAACCTCTCCATGGGATGGTGCTCGGCCACGGATATGACGAGCACGAACCCGAAAGCGACGCCGTGGGCGACAGATATGAGGCAGCCGAGCCCTATGGCCCCGGCGACGGAGGAGTATCCGATTATGCTTATGAGAGCCACGTAGGCGAAGGCTATGACGACGCCGACGATGTAGTGCACGACGAGCCCCACCGTGAAGGCGCTCTTTCCGGATCTCGTGAATATGGTCCCTATGGCCCGGATCATGTCGGCTTCGGCGATCCCCGAGCGCGTAATCGCCCACATTAGCAGGCTCATTCCGGAAGTCGCAACGATACCCGCAAGGACGGTGACAAGAAAAGTTGACATTGTGTTACCTCCTCATTTGAGATGCAGTCTGCAGATCCGAAGTCGGTCTCAGCCAGAGAGTGCCGCAATTCAAACTCTTTCTAATTTTCATGATAGCCTTCATGCCGCCGCTGTTTCAAGTAATTTTTCAGGTTAAGGGGCCGGAGAAATTGACATAAAATGCTAATACATAGATAATTATCCAATCGTGATGATAGCTTAGACAGGAGGTAATCCGTGAGTAAGAAATCCAATCCGGAAGGCGGCTCGAATAAGCTTCGGAGGTTCTCGTCGCTCGTAGTCGAGGGGGCCGACAGGGCGCCTAACCGGTCGATGCTGAGGGCTGTAGGATTCAAGGACAAGGACTTCAAAAAGCCTGTTATCGGCATAGCCTCGACGTGGAGCATGGTGACGCCGTGCAACATGCACATAGACAAGCTCGCCGTAGAGGCCGGCAAGGGCGCCGACGCCGCCGGGGCGAAGTCCATAATTTTCGGCACCATTACCGTGTCGGACGGTATATCCATGGGCACGCCCGGGATGAGGTATTCCCTCGTTTCGAGGGAGGTTATCGCGGACTCCATCGAAACGGTGGCCGGGGCCGAGGGCTTTGACGGCGTGGTGGCGATCGGCGGCTGCGACAAGAACATGCCGGGCTGCCTCATCGCCATGGCGCGCCTGAACAGGCCGGCCGTTTTCGTTTACGGCGGCACCATCATGCCGGGGAATTACAATGGAAAACCTGTGGACATAGTGTCCGTTTTCGAGGCCGTCGGCGCTCACGCGAACAAGGACATTTCGGACGGCCAGCTGAAGAAAATAGAATCGACGGCGATACCGGGGCCGGGCTCGTGCGGCGGCATGTACACTGCCAACACCATGGCCTCGGCCATAGAGGCGCTCGGGATGAGCCTCCCCAACAGCTCGGCGCAGGCCGCAATCTCCCCCGAGAAGAACAAGGACTGTCGGGACGCGGGCGCGGCCGTCTATAACCTCATAAAGAGCGGCATCCGCCCGTCGGACATCATGACCAAGAAGGCTTTCGAGAACGCGATAGTGACGGCGATCGCGCTGGGCGGGTCCACGAACGCGGTGCTTCATCTCCTCGCGATCGCCAGGGCGGTTAACGTCAGGCTCGCGATAGACGATTTTACGAGGATAGGGAAGAAGGCCCCCGTCCTCGCGGACCTCAAACCGAGCGGGAAGTTCATGATGGCGGACTTCTGCAGGATAGGGGGGCTCCTGCCCCTCATGAAGATGCTCCTCGACGCGGGGCTGCTGCACGGGGACTGCCTTACCGTTACGGGCAAGACGGTGGCCGAGAACCTGAAATCCGTCGGGGCTTATCCCGAGGGACAGGAGATAGTGAGGCCCGTTTCCGACCCTCTCAAAAAGGACAGCCACATAGTAATCCTGAGGGGGAACATCGCCGAGGAGGGGGCCGTGGCCAAGATCTCGGGACACGAGGGCCTCTCGTTTACGGGTAAGGCGATAGTCTTCGAATCCGAGGAGGAGAGCCTAAAGGCCATACTCGGCGGGAAGGTTAAAAAGGGTCACGTCATAGTCATCAGGTACGAAGGCCCGAGGGGCGGCCCGGGAATGAGGGAGATGCTCGCCCCGACGTCCGCCGTCATGGGGAAGGGGCTCGGGAACGACGTCGCCCTAATAACGGACGGGAGGTTCTCGGGCGGAACGCACGGGTTTGTCGTCGGGCACATCACGCCCGAGGCTTACGACGGCGGCGCCATCGCTGTCATCAAGAACGGAGACACGATAACGATAGACGCGACGACGAGGGAGATTAACCTCGGAATCCCGGCGAGCGAACTCAGGAAGAGGCTTTCGCAGTGGAAGCAGCCGAAACCCAAGGCCGAAAAGGGCGTGCTCGCCAAGTACGCGAAGCTCGTTTCCTCGGCCTCCGAGGGAGCTGTGACCGACTGACGATCACATTCCGGTAATGAAACTTCATGGGCCCGGACGGCCGCAGCGCGGCCGCCCGGGCCTCGTGCTTTCGGGGGCGGCTAAACGGCTCGGGGTAGCGTAAATGCCCCTCCTCGAAAGCCCCCGGATTAACCGTTTCTTAAAGCCCTCCTAAAACTGCCTTAAAATCCACCGCGCAGGATATTGAGTGATGCGGATCATGTACAGGCGGAGTATGAACGGAAGGAGGTGCGGATGACTACTCTCATCGTTTCGGACGTGCATCTGGGCTCGGGCTCGAACAGGGCCGGCGAGCTCGCGTCGCTTCTCGCGCGGAGGAGCTTCGGGCGGCTCATTATCCTCGGGGACCTGTTCGACAGGCCGCGCACCATGATGCTGAACGAGAGCGAATGGGACCTTA
>JADLGH010000002.1 GCA_020849425.1 Candidatus Dadabacteria bacterium | reverse complement strand
CTGGCCGCGCCCTCGATGGAGGTCTTTGTCGAGGAGCCGACGTCCGCGGCCCCGCCCAGCAGAAACGGGTACACGGGAACTATGGCGTTAAGTATCTTGCTATTCGCCGTACGCGTCGCGGGGCCTTTCGGATTCGGCGGGAAGACGGGGAGCGCCTTTTCCCAGCCCTCGGGCATCTCCCTGTCCTGGAGCCTCCTGAACTGTTTCGCGAGGTCGGGATAGACCTTCTCGTAGGCGCTGAACTTCTTGTTCCATTCTTCCTCGGCGACGGCGCCCTTCCTTATAATGGTTTTCCTGTACTCCTTCACTTCCTCGGGGACGTAGAACTTCTTGTCGGGATCCCAGCCGTAATTTATCTTCGTCTTTCTTATCTCTTCCTCGCCGAGCGGCTCGCCGTGCGCGGCCGAGGTGTCCTGCTTGTTCGGGCTGCCGTACCCTATGTGGCTGTCGACGATGATCAGCGAGGGCTGCTCGTCCTCGTGGAGCGCACGCTCTATGGCCTCGGAAAGCATTTCGAGGTCGTTCGCGTCGCCCACGCGCTGGACGTGCCAGTTGTATCCCATGAACCTCGCGGCCACGTCTTCGCTGAACGCAAGGGCCGTGTGCCCTTCTATAGTGATGTGGTTGTTGTCGTAAAACCACAAGAGGTTACTGAGCCCGAGGTGTCCCGCGAGCGACGCCGCCTCGCCCGAGATGCCTTCCATCATGCACCCGTCTCCGCAGACGGCGAATATGTTGTAATTGACGATCTCGTGCCCGGGCTTGTTGAAATAAGCGGCGAGCCACCTTTCGGCTATCGCCATGCCGACGGACGTCGCGACCCCCTGGCCGAGCGGGCCGGTCGTCGTTTCGACCCCCGGGGTGAGCCCGTATTCGGGGTGCCCCGCGCATTTACTGTGGAGCTGCCGGAACGTTTTTATGTCGTCCAGGGAAACGTCGTACCCGGTCAGGTGAAGGAGGCTGTAAAGGAGCATCGAGGCGTGGCCGTTCGAAAGGACGAAGCGGTCGCGGTCGGGCCAGTCCGGGTTCTTCGGATTAAACTTCATGAACTTGTCCCATATTGTAAACGCCACCGGGGCGAGCGCCATGGGGGTGCCGGGATGGCCGGAGTTGGCCTTCTGAACCGCATCCATCGAAAGGGTCCTGATGGTGTTTATGATAAGCTGTTCGAGCTTGTCCCTGCTGCCTTTGGGTATTGCATCCATTACGCTTCTCCTTTAAATAGACATTCAACCAACACTATATGCTTTATTTTAATTTCGTATTAAGACGGAAAAACAGCAAAAAACTTTAAACGCTGTGCTCATTATCTTTTTTTATGAACTGCATCGAGTACGACAGATCGGCGTCGGTTTTTTTGTGCGGGTTGAAGATCCTTTCCGGATCGAATATGTCTTTCACCCTTTTGAAAAACCCGAAAATCTCGTCGCCGTACATCTGCCTGAGATATGCGCCCCTGATGAGGCCGTCGTTGTGCTCGGCGCTGAGCGACCCCTTGTACGACAGCACCAGGTCGAATACCTTCTCCGTGAGCTCCGGGATAATCTTCCGCGTCCTTTCGTCGGTCATGTCCATGAGAGGTATCACGTGGAAATTCCCGTCGCCCGGATGCCCCGCCACGGGGAAGCTCACGTCCGGGTACCGGTCGAATATCTTCTGGAGGTCTTTGAGGAATGCCGGCATCACGGCGGGCTTGACTATAAAGTCGTCTATGAACGGCACCGTCTGCTTTCCCTTGACCCTTTTTCTCAGGAGATTGAAGCTCTCCCTTCTTATGGTCCAATATTTTTCGGACTCCTCCCTGCTTTTCGTCCTGTGAACGCCGACGTCGTATTCCCCGAGAGCCGCTTCGAGCCCCTTCATGCTCTCGTCTATCCCGTCCTCAGAGTCGCCCGTGAATTCGGCCATGATCACCATCCTGGGGAAGCCGCGGCGGGCGACGATCCAGAGGTCGGGGAGAAGCTCGTAGCCGAGCTTGAATACGCTCTCGGTCTTGCTGATTATCATCACGAGCTCGGGGAAGTAGCGAATGGCCAGGTCTACGGTCTTGTCGTCGTACGACTCTATCGAAGTCGGGCCGTACTCAAGCATCGTGTTTATTATCTCGCCGAGCCTGTCGAGGGTGTGCGTGTAGACGACCAGCATCTTGGAGTATTTCTCGACGGGTACGAGGCCGAACTTGATCTCGCTCACGATGCCGAGCGTGCCTTGCGAGCCTACGATGAGCTGGGTGAGGTCGAATGTGCCCCCTTTCCTGTCCCACACGTTCCAGAGGGAATACCCGGTCGAGTTCTTGGACACGTCAGGCTTTGCCTTCTCGATGGCGTCGTAATTGTCGTCGATGAGCCTGAAGACCTCCCTGTAAATCTCCCCTTCGAGGTCCTTCCGGGCGAGCTTCGAATCGAGCTCCCGCCTGTCGAGCTTCCTGAAAACGTACTCGTTGCCGTCTCTCAGTATTACCTTCAGCTCCTCGACGTATCTCTCGGTCTTTCCGTAGCGGAGCGATTTCTCGCCGCCGGAATTATTGGCCACCATCCCGCCGACGGACGCGATGGATTTAGAGGCCGGGTAGCTCGGGAGCATGGAGCCCACCTTGAAGGTCTCCTCCTCGAATACCCTGTAGGGGAGGCCGGGCTGAACCCTCGCGTGACCGGGCCCGAGCTCGAGGATGTCGTTCATGTGCGCGTTCACGTCCATGATTATCGAATCGTTGAGATCGCCGCCGGCCATATCCGTCCCGCAGGAACGGGGGGTCAGCGAAAGCGACCCGTCGCCCGATTTTTTTCGTTCTCTCACGTAATTTACAAGCGATTTCAGGTCTTCAGTGCTCTTAGGCAGAACGACTACTTCGGGCACTATACGGAAGGCGCTTGCGTCGCCGCTGTAGTGGTGAAGGGTCTCGGGGTCGTCTTTAACTTCGCCTTGCATGATTTTAAGGAGAGCTTGTTTATGAGACAAGATTGAACCTCGATACCGGATGTGCCGGTGCGGCGTGCGAGAGACATACCCTCACCCATTATCACACAACGACCGGTTATTTTCAAGAAAGCCCGCCGCTCAAATTTCGTGCCCGAGCGCGGCGCCGACTATGCCCGCGTCGTTCAGCATCTCTGCGTGCGCCACGTCGGCCCTTACCTTTATATAATGAAAAAACTTCTCCGACTTCGCGCTCACGCCCCCGCCGATTATGAACAGCTCGGGGGACAGATAATGCTCCATCATCCCGAGATATTTATTCACCCTCTTACCCCATTTTTTCCAGCTCAGCTTGTGGACTTCTCTCTGGAGAGCCGACGCGCGGGTCTCGGCGTCCACGCCGCCCATTTCTATGTGGCCGAATTCGGTGTTGCGGACGAGAAGGCCGTCTATGAAGAGCGCGGTCCCTATCCCCGTCCCGAGGGTCACCATCAGAACGACCCCTCCCCCTGGGTTATTGCGGTCCTTTCCCGCGCCGAACTTCATCTCGGCGAGCCCCGCGGCGTCCGCGTCGTTTATGACCACGGCCTTACAGTTGTGGAGCTTTTCTATCTCGTCCCTTATGCTGACGCCGATCCACTTTTTAGAGAGGTTCGCCGCCGTGTAAACCTCGCCGTCCTTCATCACCCCGGGGAACCCGCAGCCTATTCTCCCCTCCCACTTCCAGTGGTCGATGACGCCGTGTATGGCCGCAAGCATCTTCTTCGGGGTCGCGGGACGGGGGGTCTCGACCCTGTATCTCTCCGCGAGCAGGACCCCCTTTTCCGTATCGACGGGCGCGGCTTTTATTCCTGTCCCGCCGATGTCTATTCCGAGAACGGTCGATTTCTTAGATGAGGGTTTTTCCCTGGGCGGCATCGGCTTTTCCTTCTACAAGTGAGTTTTTCTAATTCTACACCAACTATTATCAAGATTTAAACCCCTGCCGGCCTAACGCCGCGTCCGGCGAAATTCGGGCGAATCTTTACAAAGCCCGGGGAATCACAATAATACCGTGTCCACGGGTCCATACAGGGCGCGGCGCGAACACAACTTACGAGAAGCAGGAGGGAAGCAAAATGGTGTGGCTTTATCTACTACTGGCCGGCATGATAGAGATGGGATGGCCGCTCGGGCTGAAATACGCCTGGACGGATAAAGGAGTACAAATCGCTCCGGCGGCCGTAGCCATAGCATGCATACTCTTAAGCGGATTCCTTCTATTCCTGGCTCAGAGGGAGATACCGGTCGGCACCGCCTACGCGATCTGGACCGGCCTCGGCACCGTCGGGACTTTTGCGCTCGGGATCGTGCTCTTCGGAGAGCCCGCCCAGGCGCTCCGGTTCGTATTCGTCGGGCTCATACTGGCCGGCATCATAGGGCTCAAGCTCGTATCGACCTGACGTCCGCGGTCTCGAAACAGGCGGTCCCGGGAACGAGACGTGTGTTATAATCTCGGATTAACGGCCGGGAGATTTTACCGAACATGTCCCCCGGACACGGAGCAACCATATGGGTAAGGCTGCGTTGATAACGGGCGGCGGGCTCAGGCTCGGAAAGGCCATGGCGCTTACGCTGGCCGAAATGGGTTACGACATAGCCCTTCATTACAACAGATCGAGGGACGAGTCCGAAAGGGCCGCCGACGAGATAAAAACGCTCGGGAGTGAGTGCGAAATTTTCCAGGCCAACCTCCTCGACATGGAGGAGATCGATACCCTCGTTCCCCGCGTCTTCGACGTCTTTCCCGAATGCAGCGTCCTCATAAACAGTGCGTCCGTTTTCGAGGACGTCCCCTTTCACGACGTGACCGAAGAAAGCTTCGACAGGGACATGACGGTAAACTTCAAGGCGCCCTTCTTCTTGTCCCAGGGCTTTTCGAAAGAGCCGGCCTCGGAGCTCATAGTCAACATGCTCGACTCCCGCATCTCGAAAAACGAGACGGATCATTTCGTTTACAACATAAGCAAAAAGGCGCTCCGGGACCTGACGCTTATGGCCGCGAAGGCGCTCGGGCCCAAGGTGAGGGTGAACGGAATCTGCCCCGGCCCGGTCCTCCCGCCCCCGGGGAAGAGCGAGGATTATCTCATACGAATCTCCGGGGATACGCCCATCGGCAAGCCCGGAAGCCCGGATTACATAACCGCCGCGCTTAAGTATATTATCGAGAACACATACATCACGGGGGAATGCCTCTTCGTCGACGGAGGGCAGCACCTCGTCTAGGCGGATAAAGGATGATAATACATATAGAGAACCTCAGGCTGAGAACTGTAGTCGGCATATTCGAGTGGGAGAAGAACGTAAAGCAGGACGTCATAATCAACATCGAAATAGAATTCGACGGCACGAAGGCCATCGAAAGCGACGACATCGTTCACACGATAGACTACAAGTCCATCACGAAGAAAATCATCTCCGAGGTCGAAGAGAAGGAATATAACCTCATCGAGAGAATAGCGGGCGACGTCGTCCGAATAATCCTCGAAGACGAGAGGGTGGAATCGGCGTCGGTCAGGATAGACAAGCCCGGCGCGCTCCGGTTCGCCGACTCCGTTTCCGTCATCCACACGGAGTCGAGATAAAGGCCTTACCAAGATGAAAACCAACAGGGCAGTCGTGGGGCTGGGCTCGAACATCGATCCCGAAGAGAACATACGAAAGGCCATAGAGATCATACGCGGCGAGGTCAGTCTGATAAAAGCCTCATCCTTCGTCGAAACGGAGCCCGTCGGGTTAAAGGAGCAGCGGAGCTTCATAAACGGCGCGCTTCTCATAGAAACCCCGCTCGGTGCCTCGGAGTTAAAAATGCGCCTCCGGGGAATAGAGGCCGGGCTCGGCAGGGTAAGGACCGCCGATAAAAACGGTCCGCGTACCATAGACCTCGACATACTCGTCTGGAACGGCGGGGTCGTCGACGACGACGTCTACGAGCGGGAGTTCTTAAAATCCTCTATAAGAGAGCTTAGTCCCGGCTTTACCTTCTAGCGGGCGCGCTTTTCTATGAGGCCGTTTGAAGGCAGCGAAGGATCGAGCACCTTCCGCGCCGTCTCCACCCCCGCGACAGGCAGACCGCCCGAGTCGAGCACTCCGACCTGGACGAGAACGGACGCCTGGTCCCAGTAAATGTGCTCGCTCGCGATCTTCCCGCCCTCGAATCCCACTATGACGACGAGAGGGATCTCCACCCTCTTTCCGGTCGGCGGTATCCCGGGGAGCATCCACGGCATATCGACCGTGTGCGTGAATTTAAAGATGAGCTCGTCGACGACGGCATCGCTTCCGACCGTGCGCGAAACTATTTCGAGCTCCACGTCCGGCGGCTGGCACGGAATGAACCACGTCGAGTAGAAGTCGATTACGCTTTCGGTCCCGGTTCCGCCCGTCATCACCGGGACGTGATTCACGTGCGGGTTACCGCTCATCGTTTCCATCGTGTCGTGGACGTTCTTGGTTGCAAACTCGCACGCCGTATGCATTCCCCACACCTCGACCATCTTTTCCTGTTCCGGAGTAAGCCTGCTCATCGTACCTGCCCTCCCTGCCCCTTTCGGACTATTGCATATGCCATTATTGCATACGGCCGAACCCTTTTCAAGGGAGCTAACGGCAGGCCGTATCATCTGAAGATTCCGGCCAAGTATTCTTCGAGGTCGTCCCGGCTCGCGGGCTGGTTCCTGAACCCTACGTACCCGTCGGGACGGACGAGATAGAGCGAAGCCCGCGCCGCGCCGAAGTCCTTGTGCATGCGGAGGTCCCCGTCATTCCACACTGAGCTCATGCGCCCGAAATCCCCCGGCACGCCCCTCGGCCCCGCCACGACGTGCGCAGCCATAACGCCCTCGTATCTCGCGGCGAGCCCTTCGCGGATTCTCCTGAGCTCGTCGATCTCCATGTCCTCGGGGTCGCCCCCGGTGAAAAGTAAGAGGTTGTGGAGCCCGTTCCCGAGCAGCCCGTACAGCGTACCGGCGCCGCCGTCCGGGCCCTTGAGACTATAGTCCCTGACCCTTTCGCCCGCCGCGAGGTCGTCCCTGTAGCCGTGGTAGCCCTCCGCCGTATCGGGCTGATACCATTTCTCGGATACTATGGGACTCCCCTTGTAATGTATCTCTATCTGCGAAAGCGTCGCGAGGAGCCGGTCCTGCACCGCGTTTATACGGGACGCAACCCCTATGACCTTGTTCCTTATCGCCCCGAGTATCGGGTTGTGCATCCCCGCCATACGGGTCGCCTTGTCCGTCAGGCTGACGACCTCCTTCCCGACGGAAAGCCTCTCGGCCTCGTAGCTGTCCAGGAGCGAATACGCGCCCCGCCCTTCGAGAACGAGCGCCAGCTTCCACGCGAGGTTGTACGAGTCCTGTATCCCCGTGTTCATACCCTGCCCGCCCATCGGGCTGTGTATGTGCGCGGCGTCGCCCGCGAGGAATATCCTACCCTCCGCGTACCTGTCCACCATCCTGTGGTGGAGCTTGAAATAGGCGAGCCAGTTGGGGTCCGTCACGCTCTTATACTTTATCTCCCTCTCGGCCATCAGCCTTTTGACGTCGTCGAGCGTGGGCTCGGGCCTCTCCTCGGTTATCGGCGCGTCGGGGAGCTCGAACATGAGCCGTCCCCTGTCCTTATAAAGCGGGAAGTAGGCCGTGATCCCGTTCGGATGTATGAACGCCGAGAGATGATGAAAAGGATATTCCCAGTCGAGATTGCAGTCGGCGAGGAGCCAGTAATTGGGATACGGAGCGCCCTTGAACTCGAACCCGAGTACGTGCCTGACAGAGCTGTGCGCCCCATCGCATCCGATAACGTAGGAGCTCAGTATAGTCTCCTCCGAGCCGTCCGTGCGCCTTACGTGCGAGACGAGCGTCTCGCCGCCCCGGTCTATGTGTACGAGCTCCTTTTCCCTCTCGACCTTTACGCCGTACGATTCCAGGCGCTCGTTAAGCGCCCTCTCGGTGTCGCTCTGGGCGAGAATCAGGAGATACGGGTACTTGCTTTCTATCGAGCCGAACGAAAGGCTCGCCAGCGCCCGGCCCCGGTCGTATATATCGAAGCCGTTACATATGTTGCCCTCGTCGAGGACGGCGTCGATGAGGCCCATGTTCTCGAAGACCTCCATCGTCCGGGCGTGGATGCCGAAGGCCTTCGACTTGTCCGAAGGGGCGGCGGCCTTGTCTATTACCCTGAACGGAACACCCCTCCTGGCGAGCTCGCAGGCCATCGTGAGGCCCGTCGGGCCCGCTCCGACGATCAAAACCCCTGTACCGGAACCTGACATACCAGCCTCCATTGCCGGCGGGGTTCGAGCAAAAACCGGAAGACCCCTTTTCGCGGCGCAGTGAATTTATCCCGGCGATTAAATTATACAAACCGCCGCACCACAGGCCAAATTTGACTTGGGATTCGATTTCATATATCAATTGCATATGGCTAAAAGTATGCTCATCGTATACGAGCCGATAGACAAATTCGGCAGAATGAGCGAATACTGGAAGCGCTATATAAATTTCTACGAAGAATACTGGGGCGGGCCTACATCGCCCTACGGCGTCTGGTTCGGAAACGAATACAACGACTTCAGGGGAAGGCTTTCATCCGCCCTCCGGGTCCCCGACGAAGAGATTGAGGACTGCCTCTTCATGAAATCTAAGGGCGGCGGCTACCTGATTTCACCCTTCCGCTCGTTCGGTAACGCGTACATTCTCGATTCCGACAACCACGTCCCGCTGCACTGGTTTATCCTCTTCGACGACAGCGAAAGGGAATTCTTCTACACTCACATGGGTTTCGGCAGGGTACACTACGCCGCCGGTCTTAAGAACGGGGCCGGCAGAATCGACGAGGCGGACCGCATAATAGAGGAGTCCTTCAAAAAATACGGCGGCGAAGAAAATGCACACCCCCTATTCATGAAGCTGAAGAAGATTCAATCGGGGCTCTTCGAGCTAAGGACCTGGCTTTCGGAGTTCGACGAGGCCGGCTATCTGGTCCTCGATTACGGCGAGCTATGCTCGTTCCTGAGCCCCTACACCCTGAACAACGACAGGTCTTCCAAAGAAATATGGGACGCGCTCTCGAACCTCGAAAAGAAGGACCTCGAGCAGTGCCGTCTCGTGCTAGGCCTTTTCCTCCAGAAGTGGCAGACGGTCAGACAAAAAGTATCCGAAGACATAACCGGGAAAGGCGCGCAGTAAACTCCCGCTCACGGATTCCGGGCGAAGGCTCTTCCGGAAACGCACGGCTCCGCCTCGTATTCAGCCCGCATCAAAAAAGCAAGAAATGAATTGTAATGAAAACGGCGGAACCATAATATAGATACATTGCCGGAACCGAGGGGGTTTTAGTATTGCGCAGCGATTTCGAGGGTTTGTGGAAAGACTATCTCAGGATAGAACAGGCGATACTCTACCTCGAAAGGAATTTTCGCGAGCAGCCGACGCTCGGCGAAATCGCACGCAGCGTCAACCTGAGCGAGTACCACTTTCACCGCCTGTTCAAAAGATGGGCCGGGATAACGCCGAAGCAGTTCCTCCAGCTCCTCACGATCGAGTATGCGAAGAACATGCTAGACGAATCTCGCAGCCTGCTCGAAATAACGTACAACTCCGGGCTCTCCAGCACCAGCAGGCTCCACGACCTTTTCGTCACGATCGACGCCGTCACGCCCGGGGAATTCAGGAGGAAGGGCGTCGGGCTCACGATCCTCTACGGCGTACATCCGACGCCCTTCGGCAAGTGCCTCCTCTCCGTGACGGAAAGGGGTATCTGCGGCCTCTCGTTCCTCTCCGGCGAGGACCCCGAAGAGGCGGTCGGCGCCCTCAAAAAGGAGTGGGCCGGAGCGAGGTTCGTAGAGAACGCAGGCGTCACGCGGAGCTACATCGACACCATCTTCGTCCCCTCGCTTCCGGACGAAAAACCACGGCTTAATCTATACCTTAAGGGAACGAACTTTCAGATAAAGGTCTGGCAGGCGCTCCTCGGCATACCGCCAGAGCACGTCCTCTCGTACGACGACGTGGCCGAGTCGGTGAGCACCGAGGGCGGGCTCGAGACCATTGGCGAGGCGGTGATGACCAACCCCGTCGCATACGTCATTCCGTGCCACAGGGTGATTCACAGGATAGGCATCGTCGGCCCGTATAAATGGGGGACAGCCAGGAAGAGGGCGATGCTCGGCTGGGAGGCCGCGCGGGGCGATGCGGCGCACGATTCGCCGGACAGCCCGGTAGCCCTTCCGGACGTGGAGAGACAAACGAAAGACGCATGAGCTTTAAACGAAAATTCACAAAGGGGGCTTTTCATATGAAGCTGAAGGATAAGGTAGCGATAATCACGGGCGGGAGCCTCGGGCTCGGAAAAGAGACGGCGCTCCTCTTCTACCGCGAGGGAGCGAAGGTCGTGATCACGGGCCGCACAGAAGGCAGGCTGAAGACGGCCGTCGAGGAGGCGAGGGCCCAGGGCGCGGGCGGGGAGATCGAATATTTCGTCGCCGACGTTTCTAGCGAAGATGACTGCCGCGGCACCGTCGATTACGTGATAAACAAGCACGGCAGGATAGATGTCCTCTTTAACAACGCGGGCGTCCTCTGGGTCTACAACACGCACGAAACCCCGCTAGAGATATGGGACAAGACATTCGACATAAACGTGAGGGGCACATACCTCATGTCAAAGTTCTCCATTCCTCACATGCTGGAGCAGGGCAAGGGATGCATCGTCAACAACTCTTCCATACTGGGGTCGAGGGCCGCGCCCGGCTGCGCCGCTTACGTGGCGACCAAGGGAGCCATAACGCAGCTCACGAGGGCGATGGCCGTGGAATACGCCCCCCACGGCATAAGGGTGAACGCGATATGCCCCGGGACGACTGTCACCCCGCTCGTCGAAGACCTCTTCGAGCAGACGGACGACCCCTCGGGAGCGAGGAAGCTCTGGGAGTCGTACAACCCGATGGGGAGGCTCGGAAGGCCGTCCGAGATAGCGCGCGGCGTGCTTTTCCTCTGCGACGACGAGGTCGAATTCATGACCGGCAGCATGCTCAACATAGACGGCGGCTGGATAGCGCGGTAGGGATTTCAGGCTGAAATATGCGGGCGGGAGGCGCTCCCCCTTTCGCCCTTTGCAGCCCCGTTTCAGGGGCCCGGAAGCGTATCATTTTCCGCCGGACAAGCCGGCCACCTTCCCGAGCGGCCCCGCCGGATCGACAACTTCCTTCAAGGCCGAATACGGGACCGTAACGAAGTAAGAGCCCTCGGCGTAAGGGCCCGCGGCATAGGGAGCGAAGGCTATCGATATGCCCCTCGGCGAGATAGCGAATGCGCCCATATCGTCGGCGCCGAGCTCCTTTAACTGGCCGTCTACGACCCACCCGGCTTTCTGCTTCCTGAGGTCGTTTATGCAGTAATCGGAAAGGGCTTTCAGGTAATTCGAGTCCCGGAGGAAAAGGTCCGTGAGCTTTAAG
This sequence comes from Candidatus Dadabacteria bacterium, assembly GCA_020849425.1. Taxonomy (GTDB): domain Bacteria; phylum Desulfobacterota_D; class UBA1144; order Nemesobacterales; family UBA2774; genus JADLGH01. Next base: position 5,123 of record JADLGH010000002.1, on the reverse strand, counting down.
AGATGGGGCTTTCCATCCTTGATCCAGTAGTTAGACGACATGTACTCCGTGTTGCCGTGCGCGCCGCCACCGTATACATATATCTCACCCGAGAGGCTCACGACCTCGGGGGAGTAGTACTCGATGGCGTAGTTATACCTCTCCTGCCACTCGGCCCTCGGCTCCGATTCCTGCGACTTGAAGAATTCCTCGGCCTCTTTCATGAATTTCGCCTGCTCGGTGAGCGCGTTCTTTTCGAGCTCCTGCGAAATTTCCTGGAGCGGCTTCAACCCGGAAATGAAATCGGGATACATGTAGGACATCTCGTATTTCCCGCCGGACTTCGTTTCGGACGTGATGTAGTAGGCGATCTTGTTGAGCTTGAACGGGATCTTGTCGCCGCCGCCGGCCTTCATCCACTTCCCTTCTATCGTCTTCGCGTAATTGGTCCCCTCGGATTCGAGCTTCCCGACGAAAGTCCCCGTCCTGCTGCCCCTCTCGTCCTGCTCGACGATCGTCATGATAGAGGTGTCTTTATCTATGCCGCCCGACAGGGAAAGCGGCGTTCCTATTGTATCGTACATGTAGGAGCCGGTGACTCCGGAGGAATCCATTACGAGCTCCATCTGTATGCCTATACCGTCCCCCAGGACCCCGGTGTAGTAGTACCTCGATTCGGGCCGGTCGTCGTTTTCCCGGCCGGAAGCGCCCGCCGGCATAACGGCAGCCGAGAAAAACAGCGCAAGCGCCATAGCACCCTGAAACCTCTTCCAAGTCTTCATAGATTGGCTCCCTCCGAATCTCCTGACCGCCCAACGCAGATATAAAATATAATACGGGATAACGCCCTGTAAAATACCGCCCCGCCGACTATTTCGGCCCCGGGGATTACGATTTTTTGTCAAAGAGGCGCAGTGAATTTTCACATTTCGTCCGGTATGCGTAGGAGTAAAACGGCATTCTCGAAAAATAATGCTGTATTTGAGGATTATTACAACACCGCACAAAACGGTACGCAGCTTGCGCTATCTTGATTCGAAAGCAGAGCACTTATTCCCCATCCCCCAAAGGGCGGATAACGAAGAGATTTTTGGTCTGCCCTTGAATTCCCGGGTGCAGGCAAGAATCGGCGTCAATCGAGGGCGAGAACCCCCATCATGTCCCTGTGTATCCCCGGAGCGGACGCGAGGATCTCCTTCACGTATATACTGTACGGCTCTCCGTTGAATCTCGTGACGACGCCCCCCGCCTCCTCGACTATCAAAACCCCCGCGGCGGTATCCCAGGGGTTTAAGCCCAGCTCCCAGAACCCGTCGAATCGTCCGCATGCGAGATAGCACAGGTCGAGGGCGGCCGAACCGTCGCGCCTCACGGCGCGGGCCGACCTGATGAAATTTGCGAAGTTCTTGAGGTTGTCTTCGACTATCTTCGGATTCTCGTGAACGAAGCCCGTAACCAGGTGGCTCTCGTCGAGCCTCTCCGTCTTCGTCACGTGTATGGGACCACCGTTAAGGAGCGCCCCCTTTCCGAGCTCGGCCGTGAACATCTCGTCCTTGACGGGGTCGTACACGAGGCCCGCCTTTAACTGCCCCTTTATTTCGAGCGCTATGGATACGGCGAAGAATGGATATGCGTGCGCGTAATTGGTGGTGCCGTCGAGCGGGTCGATGAGCCAGAGGTGATCGGAGCCGTTCGAATGCCTGCCCGACTCCTCGGCGAATATGTCGTGCGTGTGGAAGGTCTCCTTTATCCGGCTGACAATGAGGTCTTCTGACAGCTTGTCTACCTCGGTGACGAGGTTATTCTTCCCCTTGTAATCTATGTCCCTCACTTTCCCCAGGTGCTCGATCAGGATTTCGCCGGCTTCCCTCGCCGCCTTTTCAGCCACTTCCAGGTATCTCAAGTCAGGCTCCCGTAAAGTCCGGTTGTTATCGTATACGCGCGCGTAGAGGGCTTTATTGTACACGATTTACAGACGGCAGGGTTTGTCTGCAGAAAGCGTGCACGGATTAACCGGAAGAGTGGCGGCAAGCAGGCGTCCGGCGGCGCTATTCCGCCGGGGCCTCGGGAATAATTATCCATCCGAGCACGTATACGAGAATCGCGGTCCCGACCGTAAACAAGCCGATAAGAGCCGCTATCAGCCTTATCAGCGTAGGGTCGATAGAAAACATCTCCCCGAGCCCTCCGCAGATGCCTGCTATCATCCTGTCCTTTCTCGAACGATGGAGCTTTTTAATCTCCTCAGCCATCTTGCACCCCCGATTGAAAGATTTCTGATATTGAGTATACCTCAAGCCGGGAGCGGCCCGAGAGTTTTTTGAGGTCATCCGGGGCCGTGCCGCAGAGGCTCGAAACGGCGGCTCGGGGCTTTACGTGGTGAAAAACCTCCTCTTTGCTATAATTATGAAGCCTCGCGCCGGGGCCGGAGTGACGAAATACGCAGCCCGGCGGAAACGACATACGGAGGAGACCAATGAAAGATACCCTGAAACCGGGCCTTAAATTCGAATTCGACTTCAAGGTGCCCGAATCGAAAACCGTTCCCTACATCTATCCAGAATCCGAGGAGTTCCGGATAATGCCCAAGGTGTTTTCGACGGGCTTTATGGTGGGGCTCATAGAATGGGCGTGCGTAAGGTTCGTGAACGAGCACATCGACTGGCCGAGGGAGCAGTCGGTCGGGATCGACATCAGGCTTAACCACCTGGCCGCGACGCCCCCAGGGCTCACGGTGAAGGTAAACGGTGAGCTCACGGGCGTCGAGGGCAGGAAGCTCTCGTTCGCCGTGTCCGCCCACGACGGCGTAGACCTCATAACCGAAGGGACCCACGAGAGGTTCGTAGTCAACGCCGAAAAATTCACGGCCAAGGCCGAGGAGAAGGCCAGGCAGGCCGGCGTCTGAACAGGAGCGGATATGACTGAAATTTCGACCCGCATAAAGGCGCTCGCGTTCGACGTCTTCGGCACGGTCGTAGACTGGCGAAGCTCCATAATCATGGAATGCGAAGCCCTCGGCAGGCGGAAGGGCGTAACCCGCGATTGGGCGCGCTTCGCCGACGAGTGGCGGGGCGGCTACGCCCCCGCGATGGACCTCGTAAGGAAGGGTAGGCTCCCGTGGACGAATATCGATTCACTCCACAGGATGGTTCTCGACAGGCTGCTCTCGGAATTCGAGATCGACGGGCTCACCGAGGAAGAGAAGGACCACTTTAACCGCGCGTGGCACAGGCTGAGCCCGTGGCCCGACTCCATCCGGGGCATCGAGAGGCTGAGGACCCGCTACGTCGTGGCCACGCTCTCTAACGGCAACGTCTCTCTCCTGGTGGACATGGCCAAGAACGCGGGGCTCGTGTGGGACTGCGTCCTCTCGTCCGAGCTCGCCGGGCACTACAAGCCCGACAGGGAGGTCTATCTCACGGCGGCCTCGCTACTCGGCCTCGAGCCGGGCGAGGTGATGATGGCGGCGGCGCACAGGGACGACCTCGAAGCCGCACGGAGCTTCGGCCTCGGAACGGCCTTCATATCACGCCCGCTGGAATTCGGCCCGCAAGGTAAGCCGGACACGGCCTCCGGGGGCGACTTCGATATAGCGGCCGAGGATATAATCGACCTCGCCGAAAAGCTCGGCGCGTGAACAGCGCCAGGGGTTTAACGATTTACCCGGCACGCTCAAATCGTTTCGAAGGTCTGTATCCGGTAGAGCCCGGCGTATATGCCGTTTTTGTGCATGAGCTCCCCGTGCCCGCCGCTCTCGACGAGCCTTCCCCGCTCGAATACGGCCACGAAGTCGAAGCCGCTTATGGACGGCACCCTGCTCGATATGGCGAGGAGTGTCCTTCCCTTCATCTCTTTTCTCAGGTTCCTTAAAACGAGGCTCTCCGTCCTAAGGTCGAGGGACGAAAAAACGTCGTCCAGTATCAGCACCGAAGGCTTAAGGAGTATGGCGCGGGCGAGGGCGAGCCTCTGCCTCTGTCCGCCTGAGAGCGTAAGCCCCCTTTCGCCGACCCTCGTGTCAAAGCCCCCCGGGAATTCCATTATGTCGTCGTAGATCTCCGCTATCCTGGCGGCGTTCTCTATCTCCTCGTCCGTGAGCGCGGGGTTCATGAACGATATGTTGTCCCTGACGGTGCCGCTGAAAACGGTCGTCTCCTGCGGGACGTAAACGACTCCTTTCCGGAGACTTTCCTTCTTTATGTCCCGCACGTCCACGCCGTCTATGAAGACAGTCCCGAAGGGCGGCTCCTCGACCCTCGTCAAAAGCTGAAAGAGCGTGCTTTTCCCCGAGCCCGTGCCCCCCGTGATTCCAACTGCGGAGCCCCTCGGGATATCGAGCGACACGTCCTTGAGAACCCTCTTCCCGTTGTATGAAAAACTGAGATTCCTGAATCCTATGTCGCCCTTTATGTCGACGTCGAGCGTGCCGGTCTCGGTGACCGACTGCGGGGTTTCGAGGAGTATGTCGTTTATCCTGTTGAGCGAGGCGTTCCCCCGCTTTATTATGTCGACCGCCCATCCCATGGCCATCATCGGCCACGTGAGCATGGTCAGGTAAAGGAGCACTGCGGCGAAGTCCCCGAGCGTTATGTCGAGCGTGATGGTCCTGACCCCGCCGAGCCAGAGGAATATTGCAGTAGCCGTCCCGGCGAGGAACGTGATGGCGGGCTGGTAGACGCCCCATATTTTTATGAGCCGGAGGTTCTTCGCGAGGTAATCGGAGCTCGCGGCGCTGAAGTCCCTCGCCTCCTCGTCTTCTCTCACGAAAGCCTTTACGACCTTGATGCCCGATATAGACGTGCGCGCGCTCTCCGTAAGCCCCGAGAAGGAATCCTGCACCCTCTGGAACCTCTTCTCTATCATGTTGCCGAACCTGATGATCAGGAAGGCGAGTACAGGGAACGGTATGAAGGCGTAAAGCGTCAGCACGGGCGATATGTAAAGCATCGCGCCGAATATGAATATGAGAAGGAATACCCCGTCGTAGGCTACCAGAACCCCGAGCCCGCACGCGAACTTGAGCGTCTCGATGTCGTTCACCGTATGGGCCATCAGGTCGCCCACCTTCTTTCGGGAGAAGAAGTCGAACTGAAGGCCCTGGAGGTGATCGAAAAATTCGTTACGGAGGGACTGCTCTATCTTCCTCG
>JADLGH010000001.1 GCA_020849425.1 Candidatus Dadabacteria bacterium | reverse complement strand
TCACGGGCCGGGAAAAATTCTGCTAAAAATCATCGCTTCTTCGCTAAATCCTCCACCGGCCCACAGCCCCACATCGGATTTTTAACGCTCATGCACTCGATTTTCTTAACGCGAATTTTGACGGCCCGGGAATGTATTGCTGCGCTGCTTACGCGGCTTGCAATATGATTGATTGGGCTGAGTAGCCGGGCTGCCCATAAAGCAGGATCAAGTTCCAGATTGTACGAACCCTTTAACTGAAAAGGCAAAGAATTCTTGATGGATTGCTGGTGGAAGTGGATTCCCTATATCGGACTCCGCCAAGGCTACGCCGGACAGGCAGGATGACGGAAAGGTGGAGTCGCGGCTGAGTGCCGCGACGTCGGATTCATGCACGCGTGCATGAATCCGACGTCGCAGAGAAAGTGCTATAATCACCCGCCGCGCGCCCCTTGCCTCGAATCTCCACACTCCTACGTTATTAGAACGCACAATGTGCGGCGGACGGCGTCCGCAGGCAACCAATGGATGCACCCCCGCTGCCATAATCTCTCATCGCGCACCCCTCCTTCAAATCTCCATCCCCGCTACGTCTTAAAACACGCGATGCGTGTTAATGCCGGTTTAACCGTTTTATAACCCGCTCTTAATCCGCCCGTGCTTTAATTACAGGCATGAGCGGCGCCAGATTTTAACAGGGCCGCCGGAGGTGCAGTATGAGTGAAACGAAGGTTTTATGGGCGGACGAGAGCAGGGCAGGGGTGGACGCCTCCATGATACGGGCGAGACGGAAGGCCGAGCGCGCCGGCGCGGAAGCCGGCGAATCGTGCCCGGATTGCGGATATGTAATTTCCGCCGCGTCCTTCCCGAAGGTATGCACTTACTGCGGATGCTCGTTTTAAAGTGAGCCGCCCGGCCTCATTCGAGGCCGAGCTCTTTTACCTTTTTAATGATCTGGTCCGCGTGGCCCGCCGTATCGACCTTGGTCCAGGTGTGCCTTATTACCCCCGACTTGTCTATGAGGAACGTCTCCCTTTTCGCGGAGCCCGAGGCGCTTTCGACGCCGTAGGCCTTTACTATCTTCTTGTCATTGTCGCTGAGGAGCGGGAAGTTGAGGGAGTGCTTGTCGCGGAAGCCCTCGTGGGATTTGACGCTGTCGGTGCTTACGCCGAGGACCTCGACGCCGAGATCCCGGAGCTCGCCGTATCCGTCCCTTATGGAGCAGGCCTCCTTCGTGCAGCCCCCCGTGTAGTCTTTCGGATAGAAGTAGAGCGCGACCGTTTTCTTGCCCTGAAAATCGCTTAGCCTTATCTTTTCGCCGCCGTAGGTTTCGGCTTCTATGTCCGGCGCGGCGTCGCCGGCCTCGAGCGTCTCCGACATGTTTTGTTCCTCCTGGACGTTTTTGGAATGGAGTATAGCACACATTGTGTGTTTTAAGACGTAGCAGGGATTGGAGATTTGAGGCGGCGGGCGCGCCGGATGCCGGGGCTTCCGCCGCCGCGTTGGGTTGCCGCCTGCCACGCTCGAAATGACGGTGCTTTGAGGGAACCCCCATCCTAACCTTCCCCCTGAGAGGGGGAAGGAAGAAGAAAATAATGGGCTGCGGCTTCCGGCCGCAGTCCGCTGATTTATGTGGATTCCCGATAAATACACTCGGGAATGACAAATATATCGTATTTTCGAATGCCCGGTGCAGATGCGTACCCGCAATGTCCCCATTACTTAAAGAAGAATCTGAGATATGGTTTTTTTATCCACACGTATTAAGGTGACGGTTTAAAACCAGGATTTAAGGTCTGAAAATGACAGCAAACGGGACATGATCGGAGAGAATTTCCGGGCATAATTCCAGTGAAAACAAATGCTCAGGGACGAGTGTTTAAAGAATGGGTTTAAAGATGGCGGATAAGGACTTTTTTACGATTGAAGAAGGAGGGTCGGTCCTTTCATCGGCGCTTTCCGCCGAGCATGGAGCCGAGAACCCCGCGCACGATATCTGTCGCTATTTGTCTTCCGGCGGTCGCTAATTGTCTGCCGAACGAGCGCGCCGCGGACTTGGCCGCCGTCTCAAAAATTGTATCTTTCGGTCGCCCCGGCTTTCTCTTTGGCGGGGGCGGGGGCGCGGCCCTGGCGTCTGCCTCTGCCCTGACCTGTAATTTTTCGTAGGCCGATTCGCGGTCGACGGTTTCCTCGTAATAGCCGTTAATGGGAGAAGCGGCGATTGTTTCCTTTCGCTCTTCGGGGGTGACGGGCCCCATGCGGCTGAAAGGCGGGCGAACGATTGCGCGCTCGACTACTTCGGGCCGGCCCTTTGCGTCGAGGAAGGATACGAGGGCCTCGCCCACGCCGAGCTCGGTCAGTATCTGCTCGGTGTCGAGAGCGGGATTCGCCCTGAACGTCCCGGCCGCTGCCCGGATCGCTTTTTTGTCGCGCGCGGTGTACGCCCTGAGTGCATGCTGGACCCTGTTGCCGAGCTGGCCGAGTATGACGTCCGGGATGTCGAGCGGGGTTTGCGTGACGAAGTAAACGCCGACGCCCTTCGAGCGTATGAGGCGGGCGACCTGCTCTATCTTGTCGAGGAGCGCCCTGGGGGCGTCGTCGAAGAGGAGGTGGGCCTCGTCGAAGAAGAATACGAGGACGGGCTTTTCCGGGTCGCCGACCTCGGGGAGCTGCTCGAATAATTCGGAGAGGAGCCAGAGGAGGAATGTCGAGTAAACGCCGGGGGAGCGGATGAGCCTGTCGGCCGCGAGCACGTTTATCATTCCGCGGCCCGTTTTCCCGTTCACCGTGGTGAGGTCTTCCAGTTTGAGCGCGGGCTCTCCGAAGAATATGTCGCCGCCTTCCTCTTCGAGCCTGAGAAGGCCCCTCTGTATCGCGCCGATGCTGGCGCGGGAGACGTTACCGTATTCGGTCGTGAAGGACGAGGCGTTGTCTCCCACGAACTGGAGCATGGAGCGGAGGTCTTTAAGGTCGAGGAGGAGAAGTTTTTCCTCGTCGGCTATCTTGAAGACGAGCGTGAGGACGCCCGACTGCGTGTCGTTGAGTCCCAGGAGCCTGCCGAGGAGAAGGGGGCCCATTTCGGAGACGGTCGTCCTGACGGGGTGCCCTTCCTGGCCGAAGACGTCCCAGAACGTGACGGGGCTCCCCTCGAAAGTGAAATCGGAGAGGCCGAGCGTCCGGACGCGCTCGGTTATCTTCGGATTATCCGTTCCGGCCCTGCTTATGCCGGCGAGGTCGCCCTTGACGTCGGCGACGAAAACCGGGACGCCCTGCCTGCTGAAGTTCTCGGAGAGGACCTGTAGCGTGACCGTTTTGCCCGTGCCCGTCGCGCCCGCGATGAGCCCGTGCCTGTTGGCCATGCGGGGAAGAATGAAGAGATCGCGGGTTCCTTTCGCGGCGATTATGGGCTGACTCATCTATCTATGATTACTCTTTCGCCGGGGATTGTAAAGGAGGGATCGGGTGCGGGGCCTGGCGGGTTATTTCTTCCGGAGACTCTTCAAAAGCTCGATGTCCCTTTCGACTTCCTCGGGCGGTATTTCGACAATCATGTCGAGGCCATTTAGGAGCGGGTGATTCACGATGGCCTCGAATCCCGCCGTGCCTATCTTGCCCTCGCCGATGTGCTCGTGGCGGTCCTTCTTCTCGCCGAGCGGTATCTTGGAATCGTTACCGTGGAGGAGCTTGATCCGGGCCGGGTCAATGAGGGACGAGAATTCACCGAGCGTCTTGTTGACGGACGCCGTGGTGCGTATGTCGTAGCCCGAGGCCAGGAGGTGGGCGGTGTCGAGGCAGACGCCGAGCCGGGGGTTTTGGGTTTCGTTTATTATGCGGGCGAGCTCGGGGAACGAGTCGCCTATGGTCTCGCCCTGGCCGGCCGTGTTTTCGAGGAGGAGCTCGGTCGTGAGGCCGTCCGAGTCTTCGAGTATGGCGGCCACGCCGTGGGCGACGCGGCCGACGGCTACCTGGCGATCGATGCCCTTCGAGCTCCCGAGGTGCGTCATGACGTATTTCGCGCCGATGAGCGTGCCGCGCTCGAGCTCCTCCCTTATTATCCGGATGGAGGATTCCCGGAGGGCCGGGTTTTCGGACGCGAGGTTGATGTAGTAAGGGGTGTGAATGAAGTAGTCGAAGAGGCCGAAGGACGCGCAGGAATCCTTGAAAGAGGCGACGAGGGAGTCCGTCAGGACCGGCGGCTTCCCGCCGCGCGGCGAGCGCGAGAAAACCTGGAAGCATTCACAGCCGAGGGCATGGGCCCGTTCGGGGGCCTTATCGATACCCCCGGCGATGGAGACGTGGCAGCCGAACTTCATGGTGATAGTAATATACCGAGATAAGGGATGGAGGGGCAACGTCCGCGGGCGGATGCGGTTCCCGGATTTGCGGGAGATTATGGCGAGATTCTATTTCCGCTATTGCAACTGCTTTTATACTTAATCTTTTGCGCGCACCTTTTAAATAATAGAGATAAAGAAAAGACTGGAAATAAAGCGTTGAGCAATAGCGGAATTATAGAATGTACGAAGCGCCTCATATCGCGTGGGACCGAGCGTCCGATAAGGTATCTTATGTTAACTGCAATCGAAGCGACTTCCCGGAAACGTTCTTCCAACAAGGTGGAGTCACGGCTGAGCGCCGCGATGTCGGATTCATGCACGCGCGTGGCGTGCCGGATTCCCGATGTTTAGGCGAGTTCTGAGCGGTACCGGATGAGCGCTTGCGCTTCAGGGCGTAGGCGTCCGGTTCTTGCGCACGCTCAGAACCGTTGGGAATGACATATTAAAGACGGATCTCTCACTGTTTTAATTTAGTGTGTTTTCTGGAATATAAATATTCATGAACCCTTTGATTTAAAAGATTCTTGATTGATTACGATGGGAATGGATTCCCGACCCGGCTTCGCCCGTAGGCTACGCCGCGGCAAGTACAGCCTTGATACTAAAGAAGGCAGGTTTTGAGCGGTACCGGATAAACGTTTGCGCTTCAAGGTTGGGGCGTCCGGTTCTTACGCTCGCTCAGAACCGTTGGGAATGACACACATAGTGTGTTACACGACGTAGCAGGATCGAGATTTATAGCACGATTCGCACGGCAGGTGATAACTGCGCAGCCTAGCTATGCCGGTTGCCAGCGGGCGCTGCCCGCAAATCCCCCCTTACCCCTCCGGCTCCGGCCTCTGCCTATGCCCCGACAAGCCTTTTTCTAAGGCGGGATTTAATGATGAAAAATTAACGGTACACCCTCACCCTGGCCCTCTCCCCTCAAGGGAGAGGGGAATGAAAGGCAAAAGACTAAAGATTGGATTCCCGATAAAAGCGTTCGGGAATGACAGCGTTTGAGATCACCCCCGCCTTCAACCTCCCCTCTTCCAAGAGGTCCCGGTTAAGATTTTGCAGGAATAATGCGAGCGTTTTCAGCCACACCTTTACGCTGTACACTGATTGAGGCATTCATGCTTCCAATTTCGGCCGACCTAAAGAGGTGGAACAATGATCAAACTGAACAGGGCCTGGCTGCTGCGGATCGCTCTCGTCGTGCTTGCCGGCATAATCGCTTTCTATGCCTGGAAGGCCCTCAGGCCGAACGGGCTGCCGGAGGGATTCGCCGGCAGTAACGGCAGGATAGAGGCGACCGAGATAAACGTCGCCGCCAAGATGTCGGGCCGGATCAAGGAGATCATGGTCAACGAGGGCGATTTCGTGACGGCCGGAGAGGTTCTTGCCGTTATGGATACCGCCGTCCTCGAAGCGCAGCAGAGGGAGGCGGGGGCGCAGCTGGAACGCGCGCTTATAGGAATCGAGACTGCAGAGGACCAGGTGGCGCAGCGGAAGGCCGAGAAATCCACCGCAGAGGCCGTAGTGGCGCAGCGGAAGGCCGAGCTCAGCGCCGCGCAGAAACGCCTTTCACGCACGGAAAAGCTCGCCGAAAGAGGAATCGTTCCTGCCCAGAAGCTCGACGACGACCGGGCGGAGCTCCAGAGGGCGAAGGCGGCGGTAAGCGCAGCCGACGCACAGGTAGCGGCGGCCGAGGCGGCCATCAGCGCGGCGAGATCGCAGATAGTCGCGTCTAAATCCGAGGCCGAGGCCATGCGCGCCACGATACAGCGCATAAAGGCCGACATCGACGACAGCACCCTCCGCTCGCCGCGCGGCGGGCGCGTCCAGTATAGGGTGGCGCAGCCCGGGGAGGTGCTGAACGCGGGCGGCGTCGTGCTTAACCTCGTCGATCTCAGCGACGTTTACATGACCTTCTTTCTTCCGACGGAAGACGCGGGACGCGTGAAGCTCGGCGCGGAGGCCCGCATCATACTCGACGCGGCCCCGCAGTACGTCATCCCGGCCAAAATAACCTTCGTCGCGGACGTGGCGCAGTTTACGCCCAAATCCGTGGAGACGGCCGAAGAGCGCCAGAAGCTGATGTTCAGGCTCAAGGCCCAGATCCCCCCCGACCTCCTGAGAAAGCACATAGAGGACGTAAAGACCGGGCTCCCGGGCATGGCCTACGTGAGGCTCGCCCCGAACGCCGAATGGCCGGCCGGGCTAGAGGTGCGCCTGCCGCAATGAGTGAGCCGGGCGGCACGAAAGACACCGGTAGTATTCCGCCGGTCGTCAGGCTGCGGGACGTAGGGCTCCGGTACGGCGAGGTGCGGGCGCTCGACGGCGTCGGCCTCGACTTCCCCGGTGGGTGCATGGCCGGGCTCATCGGCCCCGACGGGGTCGGTAAATCGAGCCTCCTTTCCCTTATCGCCGGGGCGCGGTCGATCCAGGCGGGAAAGGTCGAGGTGCTGGGCGGCGACATGGCCGACGCCCGTCACAGGAGCGAGGTGCGCGGGCGCATCGCGTACATGCCGCAGGGGCTGGGAAGGAACCTCTATCCGACGCTTTCGGTGATGGAGAATATCGACTTTTTCGGCCGCCTGTTCGGCGGCAGTGACGACGAGCGTCTCCACCGCATAAAGGTTCTGACGAGGGCCACGGGGCTAGGGGATTTTCTGGACAGGCCGGCGGGGAAGCTCTCGGGCGGCATGAAGCAGAAGCTCGGCCTCTGCTGCGCGCTGATCCACGACCCGGACCTCATGATCCTCGACGAGCCGACGACGGGCGTCGATCCGCTATCGCGCAGGCAGTTCTGGGAGCTCGTGGACACCATACGCGCGGCTCGGCCGGGGATGAGCGTCATAGTGGCCACGGCCTACATGGAAGAGGCCGCACGGTTCGGCTGGCTGGCCGCGATGGACGGGGGGAAGGTGCTCGCCGACGGGACCCCCCGGGAGATACTGGAGAGCACGGGGACGCAGTCCCTCGAAGAGGCGTTCATCGCCCTTCTCCCCGAAGAAAAGCGGCGCGGCTACAGGAAGGTCGAGATCCCGCCCCGCACCGAGGAGGCCGACGGCGAGATCGCCATCGAGGCCGAGGGCCTGACAAAGCGCTTCGGGGATTTCACGGCGGTCGATCACGTGAGCTTCCGGATAAGCCGGGGGGAGATATTCGGCTTTCTCGGGTCGAACGGGTGCGGCAAGACAACGACCATGAAGATGCTTACGGGCCTCCTGCCCCCGACCGAGGGACGGGCGCGGCTCTTCGGGAAGGAGGTGGACGCGAACGACCTCGCGACGCGCCGGCGCGTGGGATATATGTCGCAGTTCTTCTCGCTCTACACGGAGCTCACGGTGAGGCAGAACCTCGAGCTCCACGCGCGGCTGTTCCATGTGCCCGCCGGGGAGATCCCGGGGCGCGTGAGGGAGATGATAGAGCGCTTCGACCTCGAAGGGACGGAGGACATGCTGCCGGATACGATGTCGCTCGGCCACCGTCAGCGTCTCTCTCTCGCCGTGGCCATGGTCCACAAGCCTGAGATGCTGATACTGGACGAGCCCACGTCCGGGGTCGATCCCATAGCGCGGGACGCCTTCTGGCGCATATTGGTGGACCTTTCACGAAGCGGCGGCGTGACCATCTTCATATCGACCCACTTCATGAACGAGGCCGAGAGGTGCGACCGCATATCGCTCATGCACGCCGGGCGCGTGCTTGTCGCCGACACGCCGGAGGGCGTCGTGAAGAAGAGCGGCGCCGGGACCATCGAGGAGGCGTTTATCAAGTATCTGGAGGAGGATTCTGCGGGAAGGGATGCCGTAAGAGCCCCGGACGGGACGGACGAGCTGGCCAGGGTCCTTTCCGCAAAGGACGGGGCTTTGAATGCCGGGGCTAAAGGATTCAGGCGCTTTTTCGACACGCGCCGCATGCTGAGCTACGCCCGGCGGGAATCGCTGGAGCTCAGGCGCGACCCCGTCCGTCTTACGCTCGCCCTCCTCGGGAGCGTCATCCTGCTGTTCGTGATGGGGTACGGGATCAACATGGACGTCGAGGACCTCTCGTTCGCCGTTCTCGACAGGGACCAGACGGTAACCAGCCAGGATTACACGCTTAACCTCGCGGGCTCGCGCTATTTTGTCGAGCAGTCGCCCATAACCGACTATGCCGACCTCGACCGCAGGATGCGCGCGGGCGGTCTGAGCCTGGCGATCGAGATCCCGCCGGGATTCGCACGCGACATCGCACGCGGGAGCCCGGTGGAGGTCGGCGCCTGGATAGACGGCGCAATGCCTACGCGGGCGGAGACCGTACGCGGGTACGTGCAGGGGATGCACGCCCACTGGCTGGCCGTAAAGGCGCGGGAGCTCGGGCGGGGGGAGGAAGCGGAGGGGCTCATAAACATCGAGACCCGCTTTCGTTATAATCCCGACGTCAAGAGCCTCGTCGCAATGGTCCCGGCCGTGATACCGATCCTGCTCCTGCTTATACCGGCCATGCTAGCGGCGCTGAGCGTGGTGCGGGAAAAGGAGCTCGGCTCTATAATAAACTTTTACGTTACGCCGACGACGAGGCTCGAATTCCTGACGGGAAAGCAGTTCCCCTACATCGCGCTGTCCATGCTGAGCTTCTTCATGCTCACGCTGATCGCCGTCGCCGTCTTCGGCGTGCCGCTCAAGGGAAGCTTTTTCATCCTGACCGCGGGGGCGCTGCTATACGTAAGCGCCGCCACCGCCCTCGGCCTTTTGATATCGAGCTTCATGCGGAGCCAGATCGCGGCCATTTTCGGCACCGCGATACTGACGATCCTGCCGGCGGCGAGCTTCTCCGGAATGATCGACCCCGTGTCGTCCCTCCAGGGCGCGGGCAGGCTCATCGGCGAAATCTACCCGACCACCTATTTCCTCATCATATCGCAGGGGACGTTTTCCAAGGCCCTCGGTTTCGAGGATCTGCGGAGCTCCTTCGTCCCGCTGGCAATCGCCGTGCCCGTGCTCCTCGGATTATGCGCGGTCATGCTGAGGAAGCAGGAGACCTGACCGATGCGCGCTTCGAATATCTTTTATCTCGGCATCAAGGAGCTCCGGAGCCTCGCCCGCGACCCGGTCATGTTCGTCCTGATCGTCTACGCCTTCAGCTTCGCTATATATACGGCGGCGACCGCGATGCCGGAGACGCTCAACATGGCCCCTATAGCCATAGTAGACGAAGACCGCTCGCCCCTTTCGTCCCGGATCGTCGGGGCATTCTATCCGCCGTACTTTTTGCCGCCGGAGCTAATCGACCAGTCGGAGATGGACGCCCGTATGGACGCCGGGCTCGACACGTTCGCGCTCGACATACCGCCTGACTTTCAGCGGGACATGCTGGCCGGGAGGCGTCCGACCGTTCAGCTCAACGTGGACGCGACGCGCATGAGCCAGGCTTTCACCGGAAGCGGCTACATACAGGCCATAGTCAACGACGAGGTGCGCGCCTTCGCGCAGCGTTACCGGGATACTGCCGAGCTGCCCGTGGAGCTTACGCTGAGGGCGCGCTTTAACCCCCAGCTGAACAAGTCGTGGTTCGGCGCGATAATGGAGATTATAAATAACGTGACCATGCTCTCCATCGTGCTCACGGGCGCGGCCCTCATCCGCGAGCGCGAGCACGGGACCATAGAGCACCTGCTCTCGATGCCTGTAACGCCGTTCGAGATCATGACGAGCAAGGTCTGGGCGATGGGGCTCGTGGTGCTGGCGGCGTCTACGTTTTCACTCGTCGTCATCGTGCGCGGGCTTCTCGAAATACCTGTCGAGGGCTCCATACTGCTCTTCCTTGCGGGCGCGGCCGCGCAGCTCTTCGCCACGACGTCGATGGGCATATTCCTCGGCACCATAGCCCGCTCGATGCCGCAGTTCGGCCTTTTGCTGATGCTGGTGCTGCTGCCGCTGGAGATGCTGTCGGGCGGCACGACCCCCCGGGAGAGCATGCCGGACGCCGTACGGTATCTTATGCTTGCCGCGCCGAACACGCATTTCGTGATGCTCGCCCAGGCTATCCTCTACCGCGGCGCGGGGTTCTCGGTCGTCTGGCCGCAGTTCGTCGCCATTATAGCGATAGGGGCGGTGCTGTTCGGCATAGCGCTCACGCGGTTCCGGAAGACTATAGGGCTCATGGCTTAGGCACACACATTGTGTGTTTTAATAACGTAGCGGGGGAGGAGATTCGAAGTAGTGGTCATGCAGCGGGTGGTATCTGCGGCAGGGGTGCATCCGCCGATTGTCGGCGCACACCGTGCGCAAATCCCCCCACCCCCTCCGGCTTCGCTTCGGACTTCGCTAAAGCTACGTCGGACAAAAAAGCTTCGCCGCGACAGGCCTTTTTCTAGAGGGCGGCTAAAAAAAGCAAGAATGGATGTTTTACGACGCAGCAATACCGGAGATTCATGGCACCATTCGCGCAAAAAGCGATAACAGCACTATCCCAGCTACGTCGATTTCCTGCGGGCGTGGCCCGCCTAGATCTCTATCTGGAGGCCGATCTCTATGACGCGGTTCGGGGGGACGTTGAAGTAGTGCGTAGCCGGCAGCATGTTCCGGGAAAGGAATGCGAAGAGCCTCTTTTTTATCTTCTCGAAACCGCGGCCGCGGCCTACTATTATGGTTTCGCGCCCGAGAACGAAGGTGAGCTCGTTAATCCTGCATTCGATGCCGAGGTCACGGAGGTATTCCAGCACGTGGAATATGTCGGGCCTCTCCAGGAACCCGTAATTTGCAATCACCCGGATGAAATCGTGGCCGAGCTCTTCGACCTTCATCTTGTCGGCGCCGTAGACGCGCGGGACGGCCTCGGTGTATAGCGTCAGGATTATTATGCGCTCGTGGAAGACCTTATTGTGCTTGAAATTGTGAAGCAGTGTCCTCGGCACGCCGTAGGGATTTTTCGACATGTAGACGGCCGTGCCCCGTACGCGCGGGACGTCTTTTAACATTGGATCGGAGAGAAAGACCGAAAAGGGTATTTCTTCTTTTTTGAACTCCTCCTGCACGAGCCGCCTCCCCTTCACCCACGTTATGATTATGAGATAAACGATCACGGCTATGAGGTACGGGAACCATCCGCCCTGGTCCAGTTTTATTATATTCGCCCCGAAGAACACCAGATCGACCACGAGCATGAAGGAGGTAAGGAGGAGCGCCGCGGCGAGATTCCATTTCCATACGGTGACCGAGTATACGAACATGAGAAGCGTCGTTATGACCGTCAGGGTCGCTATGGCCATGCCGTATGCCCCGACCAGGTTCCCCGAGGTGCGGAAGATGAGTACGAGGAATATAGTGCCCGCAAGCATGATCCAGTTGACGAAGGGGACGTATATCTGGCCCCTCTGCTCGGCCGAGGTGTGAACGACGCTTACCCTCGGGAGGAGATCGAGCTGAAGGGCCTGTGATGTGAGGGAGAAAGCCCCGGAGATGACGGCCTGCGAGGCGATGACGGTGGCTATCGTCGCCATCACTATGAGCGGATAGAGCCCCCACCCGGGGACGAGGAGATAAAAGGAGTTCTCGACCGCTTCGGGATGGGTGAGAACGAGGGCGCCCTGCCCGAAATAGTTTATAAGAAGCGCGGGAAGGGCGACGCAGAACCACGCAAGCCTGATGGGAAACCTGCCGAAGTGCCCCATGTCGGCGTAGAGCGCCTCGCCGCCGGTTACGACGAGGAACACGGCCCCGAGCACCAGAAATCCCCGCATCTCGTTGTCGAGAAAGAAGTTTGCCGCGTATAGTGGATCCATCGATTCCAGCACTGACGGGACCCTGATAATCCAGGACATGCCGAGGACTGCAAGCGTCAGGAACCAGACCAGCATCACGGGACCGAAGAGAGCGCCAACGCGGCCCGTGCCTTTACTCTGGAAGAAGAAAAGACAAATGAGGATCACCAGGGTTATGGGTATGACGTAATCGTGGAATGCCGGGGAAGCGATCCTGAGTCCCTCGACCGCACTCAGGACCGAGATGGCCGGAGTCAACATGGCGTCCCCGTAAAAAAGCGCCGAGCCGAAGATCCCGAGCCCGAAAACGAGCCTGCTTATTTTCTTTTCCCTTCCGTAATAGGGAATAAGGAGCGCAAGGAGCGCAAGGATGCCTCCTTCGCCCTGGTTGTCGGCCCTCATGACGTAAATCGCATACTTGAGCGAGATAACTATCATAAGCGACCAGAAAATGAGGGAGAGTATTCCCATCACGTTTTCATGGAATGGCTCTATGCCGTATCTCAGGGAAAAGCATTCCCTGAACGCATAAAGGGGACTCGTCCCGATATCGCCGAAGACTATGCCGAGAGCAACCAGCGCGAGGATGGAATTCTTGCCGACTAACGACTTCGATGCTCCAAAGCTTTTCATTGATTCCGTTTTAGCCGACTATAAAAACAACGCTCTTATAATACTATAAATACATAAAACCGCCATCGGGAAACCCGGACAGGAATCGGCGATTTTTTACATCTACTGTTAAAGGGAAGTCGCGCGTGATAGAATAAGGGGCGAGCTTCGTAAAAGGCAAAAGGGGTTGGCAAGGATTTTCGCCAGGCTCGATCGGAGCTCTCGGGGACCCAGGCATACATTAAATTCAAACGGCTGAAACGGCGCGGCGGGGGAGCCCTCTTTCCTCCCGCGTATGCGTTTCCCGTTCCATTTGTCCGAGGCACCAGGGATTTCCAAGTGGACAGAGAAGACGCGACCTTACATCCCAAGAGTATAGTTTCCGCGTACGGCGACCTGCTGGCACAGATAAACGAGCACGAAAGGCCCGAGTCGCTCAAGCTCCTCCCCGAAGCGCTCCCCGAGTCGCTGCTCCCGTTCCCGCAGGGGACTATCAGACACGCGCTCGCGATTTATCTCCTCCACCAGGACTATATCGAGGAAAGGGACATAATCGAGGATGCGTATTCGTTTCTCGATAATTTCATACCCGACGAGGAGTACGAGCTTTTCCTCTCGCTCCAGGCGTCCATGGAAGAAAAGGACCGCGCCGAACCGTGGCCCGGAAGATGGAACCGGGATATCTTGTATACGATGTCGCTCCTCAGGATAAGGACCCGGAAGATGAAGAAGAGAAGGAAGCACGCGGCACAGGAGCTGAAGGCCCTCCGGCGGATAATAGGTCTTCCGGACGAGATATTCGTTCATAGCGACGAGGACGTGGAAGAGGCTCTCGAGCTCGAGCTTAATCTTTAACCCCCCTGCCTTTAACCTGTTTTAGTTCATAATGCTTTCCTAAAAACCTTTGAATGTCGGCGCATGTATAATGCGCGCGAGATTTCTCGCACGCGCTCGAAATGACACATTAAAGATGAGATCCTGAAACAAGTTCAG